>JACCZI010000199.1 GCA_013696015.1 Nocardioidaceae bacterium | reverse complement strand
GGTCTGGCTGGTGCGCGAGGACGGTGGCATCCGTTCGACGTACCTGGTGTCGGGCAGCGTCACCGACAATCTCGAGCCGGCTCGGTACGCCGTCTACTCCCGGTCGCGGTACGCCACCAGCTTCGACCTCGACAGCACGATGGAGTACATGGTGCGGTTCACCGAGGGCGACCGGGCCGCGATCGGCTTCCACGACATCCCGGTTGACGGGGCTGGCGTCCGGCTGCAGCTGCCGAGCGACCTCGGTACCCCCCAGTCGCACGGCTGCATCCGGCAGCGGCATGCCGACGCTGAACAGATGTGGCGTTTCGCGGCCCTGGGCACCCCCGTCGTGGTCACCGCCTGACGACCGTTCGGTTCGCTGGGGGTAGCGGGGTTGCGACGACACGCCCGGCGTGTTGGTCATCTCGTTACCGCCGACGCCTCGGGCTGCCGCAGGGTGCCTCAGGGTGCTGCGTCGGCCGCCGTACCTCCGGTGTCGCCATTACGGCGACTGCGACGGCGCCGCCGGCGCGGTGCCTTCTCGTCGTCCGACCGGTTCTCGTTCGGCGTCGTGGTGCCGCCGACGGCGACCGGCTGCCCGCCTCGGGTACGGCGGCGCTGCCGGTCCCGGTCGCGCGGCGACCGTTCCCGAGGTCGGCGCTCCTGCGGCGGCGTCGCGGCGGCGGGGACGATCCGGCCCGTGGCGTCGGTGGGGATGCCCAGATCATGCTTGAAGCCATCCGACGTCGAGTACGTCTCCATCGGCTCGGGGAACGGCAGGTCGAGCGCGTTGTTGATCATCGTCCAGCGCGCCAGGTCCGCCCAGTCGACAAAAGTGACCGCGATGCCCGACGCACCGGCCCGCCCCGTACGCCCGGTGCGGTGCAGGTAGGTCTTCTCGTCCTCGGGGCAGTTGTAGTTGATCACGTGTGTCACTGCTTCGACGTCGATCCCGCGGGCGGCGACGTCGGTGGCGACGAGGATCTGGATCGTCCCGTCGCGGAAGCGTTGCATCGCCCTCTCGCGAGCCACCTGCGCCATGTCGCCGTGGAGGGGTGAGCTGGGGAAGCCGCGTTCCTCGAGGTCGTCGGCGACCCGTTGCGCCCCGCGCTTGGTGCGGGTGAAGATGATCGTGCGACCCCGGTTTTCCGCCTGCAGAATGCGCGCGACCACTTCGGGCTTGTCGAGGTCGTGTGCCCGGTAGATGAACTGCGCGGTCGCCGGCACGGTCTGCTGGTCCGACGACGACTCTGCCCGGATGTTGACCGGGTGCCGCATGTGCGTCCGGGCCAGGCTGACGATGGCACTCGGCATCGTCGCCGAGAACAACATCGTCTGCCGCAGCTCAGGCGTCTTGGCCAGCAGCCGCTCCACGTCGGGCAGGAAGCCCAGGTCGAGCATCTCGTCGGCCTCGTCGAGCACCAGCACCTTGACGTGGGAGAGGTCGAGCGCCCTGCGGTCGGCCAGGTCGAGCAGCCGTCCGGGGGTCCCGACGACGACGTCGACGCCCGACTTGAGCGCGTCCAGCTGCTGCTCGTACGGAACTCCGCCGTAGATCGTCACGGTACGGGTGCCACGCCGGGTGCTGGCGGTGACCAGGTCGGCGGTGACCTGCAACGCCAGCTCTCGCGTCGGAGCGACAACCAGCGCCTGCGGCTTGCCCGGTGCGGCGAGCTCGTGAAAGTCGGGGTCGTGCGGCGCGACGATCCGCTGGATCAGCGGGATACCGAAGGCGAGCGTCTTGCCGGTACCGGTCCGCGCCTGCCCGATGAGATCGGTGCCCAGCAACCCGATGGGCAGCGTCATCTCTTGGATGGGGAACGCATCGACGATGCCCATGTCGCGTAGGGCATTGGCGATCTCGGGCATGACGCCGAGGGCATCAAAGCTGGTCAGAGTCTTCTCACTTCGCACGCAGGGGTGAGACAAGTGTATCGGTCGGACAGCACCGCTCGGCGCCAGATTCGGAGGACGCGTCCGGTGCCGCACGCCCTCGCTACGCTGCCGTCCCATGGCCGAGGACTCGATGAGTGCAGAGCTGGACGATCCCGTCTACCGCACCGGTGTCGTTGACCTGCTCGGAGCCCTCGCCTACGGCGAGCTGACGGCTTTCGAGCGGCTCGCCGAGGACGCCGCGCTGGCTCCCACGCTTCTGGACAAAGCCGAGCTGGGGGCGATGGCCAGCGCGGAGTTCGGCCACTTCACCCGGTTGCAGGAGCGGTTGAGCGCCCTGGGGGTCGACGCGTACGCGGCGATGGAGCCGTTTCGAGCCACGTTCGACAACTTCCATGCCCACACCGCACCGGCCGACTGGCCGGAGGGCTTGGTCAAGGCGCATGTCGGGGACGGCCTGGCCGCCGACTTCTACCGCGAGATCGCCGCCTATCTCGACACCGGGACCCGGACGCTGATCCTGGAGACGCTGGCAGACACCGGGCACTCCGCCTTCGTCGTCGCCCGGGTGCGCCGGATCATCAGCGAACAGCCGGCGGTAGGGGGCCGGCTGGCGCTGTGGGGCCGCCGGCTGGTCGGCGAGGCGCTGAGCCAGGCGCAGGTCGTAGTGGCCGAGCGGGACGGCTTGAGCCTGCTGCTCGCCGGCGGGGTCGACCGACCGGGCATGGACCTGGCTGCGATCGGCCGGATGTTCGCGCGGCTCACCGAGAACCACTCCGGCCGGATGGCGGCACTCGGCCTGTCGGCCTGAGCCTGCGGGGCACACACGAAGGGGCCCCGGCGAATCCCGGAGCCCCTCTGCGTGCCCTCGTTGTCGGTTAGACCCTGCTGCGGCCGGCTCGTTTCCCGCCGGTCACGGTCGCCGCGATCATCACGAGCACCGCAGCGACGGCGATCGAGATGAGGAGGCGCACCCAGTCGATTCCGTTGGTCTGGTCCACGCCGAGCGCGGCTGCGATGTAGTAACCGAGGATGACGCCGCCGATGCCGCACAGCACCGTCAGCCAGATGGGGATGTTGTCCCGGTCGCCGGGAGCTACGAACTTGCCGAGAAGTCCGATGATGATCCCGACCACGATGACGTAGATAATGTCCATGTCGTCGCTTCCCTTTCCTTCCGACTGCCAGGCAGCAGTCCTCCGGCCGGGCCGCGGCGTTGCTTCGTCACCACGGCACTGACCCTAGAGAGACGATAGTGCCCCGCTCAGCGGGCGCGGAAACCTACACGCCGAGAGCTCTCCTCGCCGAGCTCGACGTACGCCACCCGCGCGCCGGGGACCGCGACGGTCCGACCCTTCTCGTCCGACAGCACCAACAGGCCGTCGCCGCCGCTCAGCGCCTCTCGCAGCGCCGTGAGGATCGCGTCCGGGGTGTCCTCTGACTCGAACACGATCTCGCGTGGCGCGTTGTACACGCCGATCTTGACCTCCACGGGGTGCCCTTTCCTTCGAGCGGAGCTGGTACGTACGGTCCTGGGACGTCAAGCCGCGTCGTGAGAGCGAGGGAAGCCGCGCACCCCACGCCAAGCCAGCCCTGAGACGAGCCGGACCGCCGCGTGTTGGTTCACCAGCGGATCCGTTCGCACCCACCAGCGCGCGCTGACCTGCGCCATGCCGACCAGGCCGACCGCGACCAGCTGCGACTCCGCCGCCGGCAGGCCGGTGTCGTCGTGGATGACGTCGGCGATCGCAGCTGCGCACTCGGTGGTCACCCGCTCGACCCGCTCTCGCACCGGCAACTCGCCGGTCAGATCGGACTCGAACACCAGGCGGAAGGCGGCCTTGTCGGATGCGACGTAGGTGAAGAACACGTCGACGGCCGCGGCGACCCGCTCCTTGTTGACGTCGGTGGAGGCCAGCGCGGCGCGGACGGCAGCGATCACGGTGTCGCAGGAGGTGTCCAGGAGCGCCAGGTAGAGGTCGAGCTTGCCCGGGAAGTGCTGGTACAGGACCGGCTTGGACACCCCTGCTCGTTCGGCGATGTCATCCATCGCCGCCGCGTGGTATCCGTACCGGCCGAACATCTCGAGTGCCGCCTCGAGCAGCTGGGCTCGGCGGGCGGTGCGCGGCATTCGCCGTCCACGCGGCCGTGCCGTGTCCGTCGAGGTGGTCACTTCGGCATCCTACGCAGGCACCAGGGCGGGAATGCCGCTCGTGCCGCCACCGTTTCATCCAGCACACGCTGCAGGGCTGCCCGACGCGCCCGTCGTGGCAGTTTGAGGAGGCTTGCCGTGTCCCTGTCGTCCCCGGTCCCGCCCCTGGTCGAACCCGCCGACGCGCTGAGCGTCGACGAGGTCCGCCGCTACAGCCGTCACCTGATCATCCCCGACGTCGGCATGACCGGGCAGAAGCGGCTGAAGAACGCCAAGGTGCTGGTGATCGGTGCTGGTGGCCTCGGCAGCCCGGCTCTGTTGTACCTGGCGGCGGCCGGGGTCGGGACGCTCGGCATCGTCGACTTCGACGACGTCGACGAGTCCAACCTGCAACGCCAGGTCATCCACGGCCAGAGCGACATCGGTAGGCCGAAGGCGGTTTCGGCACAGGAGTCGATCACCGAGATCAACCCGTACGTCGATGTCGTCGTGCACGCCGAGCGGCTCGACTCGTCCAACGTCATGGCGATCTTCGCGCCGTACGACCTCATCGTCGACGGTACCGACAACTTCGCCACCCGTTACCTCGTCAACGACGCGTGCGTGCTGCTCGGCAAGCCGTACGTGTGGGGCTCGATCTTCCGCTTCGACGGTCAGGTCAGTGTGTTCTGGGCGGAGCACGGGCCGTGCTACCGCTGCCTCTACCCCGAACCGCCACCGCCGGGCATGGTGCCGTCGTGCGCCGAGGGCGGGGTGCTTGGTGTGCTCTGCGCCTCGATCGGGTCGGTCCAGGTGACCGAGGCCCTCAAGCTGCTCACGGGCATCGGCGCGCCCCTGCTCGGCCGGCTGCTGATCTACGACGCCCTCGAGATGAGCTGGCGCGAGCTCAACGTGCGCAAGGATCCCGGCTGCGCGATCTGCGGTGACCAGCCCAGTGTGACCGGGCTGATCGACTACGAGGCGTTCTGCGGCGCTGTCAGCGATGAAGCGGCCGACGCCGCCGTGGACGCGACGATCTCGGTGTCCACGCTGGCCGGCTGGCTCAAGCAGCGCGCTGACGGCAGTCGCGACTTCACGCTGGTCGATGTGCGCGAACCGAACGAGTACGAGATCAACCGCATCCCCGGGTCGGTGCTGATCCCCAAGGGGGAGTTCCTGTCCGGCGAGGCGCTGAGCAAGCTGCCGCCGGACAAGCAGGTCGTGTTGCACTGCAAGGTCGGGGTGCGCTCCGCCGAGGCGTTGGCGGTGGTCAAGGGCGCCGGCTTCGCCGACGCGGTCCACGTGGGTGGTGGCGTCGTCGCCTGGGTCAACCAGATTGACCCGTCGCAGCCGTCGTACTGACCTGCCGGCGCCTCGCCTGCCATGCCCCGGGAGCCATTGGAAGTAGCTCCCGCCGGCCGCGTGCAGATCAGCCACCCGCGGGCTCGAGCAGACTGGGCGCGTGAGCGATGACGAGCGGGAGGCTTACGTCGAGTCCGTGCTGCGCGTCGTGGAGGCGATCCCCCCGGGTCGGGTGATGGCGTACGGCGACGTGGCCCGTGCCGTCGCACACAGCGGCCCTCGCCGCGTGGGCCGCGTCCTGTCCCAGCACGGTGGTGGGGTCCCGTGGTGGCGGGTGGTCCGTGCCGACGGAGGCCTCCCGCAGTCGCACCGCGCGACCGCGCCGGAGCACTATCGCGCCGAGCGCACACCGCTGCGGAGCGGCGCGGCCGAGCTTCGCGTCGACATGGCCGCAGCCGCCTGGAATCCCGGCAACGACCTGCTGCACACATTGCCGACGCGACGCTGATTGTCAGCGGTGTCTGGTGCGATGCCCGCATGTCACCTCGCTACGTGTTGCGTCACGCGCCGGCGCGAGCCGCTGCGCCGCGGCTCGACGCGAGCCAGCGCGCGGTCGTCGACCACCGAGGTGGTCCGTTGCTCGTGCTGGCCGGTCCAGGGACCGGCAAGACGACGACGCTGGTCGAGGCCGTCGTCGACCGGGTCGAGCGGCGGGGCCTGCGGGCCGACGAGGTGTTGGTGCTCACGTTCGGCCGGAAGGCCGCCGACGAGCTGCGCGGGCGCATCAGCGCCCGGCTGGGTCGCACCACTGCGGCGCCGATGGCGACGACGTTCCACGCCTTCTGCTACGCACTGCTCCGCCGGTTCCAGGACGCTGAGGCGTTCACCTCCCCGCTGCAGCTGTTGTCGGCCCCCGAGCAGGACGTACGGATCCGAGAGCTGCTCAAGGGCAGCGTGCGGACCGGCACGATCGCCTGGCCGTCGGACATGCTGCCGGCTTTGGGCACTCGCGGCATGGCCGAGGAGGTCCAGCGGGTGCTGGCATGCGCCCGCGAACGCGGCCTGGAGCCCACTGAGGTCACCATGATCGGGCACCAGCAGCGGCGGCCGGAGTGGGTGGCAGCGGGGCAGTTCTTCGCCGAGTACCTCGACGTCCTCGACGCCCAGAACCAGCTGGACTACGCCGAGCTCGTCCATCGGGCGGTGCTGACGGCGCGCGACCCGGCCGTCGAGGAGGTGTTGCGTCGGGAGATCTCCCTGGTCGTGGTCGACGAGTACCAGGACACCGACCCCGCCCAGGTCGACCTGCTGCGCTCGATCGCCGGCGGCGGCCGGGACCTGATCGTCGTCGGAGATCCCGACCAGTCGATCTACGGCTTCCGTGGCGCGGAGGTCCGCGGCCTGCTGCGCTTCCCGCACGACTTCCGGCACGCCGACGGGCGACCGGCCGCCACGTACGCGCTCCGTACCACCCGGCGGTTCGGGAAGCGGATCCTGCGGGCGTCCCGCACGCTCGTCGCCCGCTCGGGTGTCCCCGGCGGCCTCGACAGGGCGACGTTCGAGGCGTTCCGGCAGCCGCGCCCGGTTGCTCCCGAGTACGGCGACGGCGACGTGCGGGTCCAGACGTACCTGTCACCTGCCGCCGAGGCGGAGCACATCGCGGCACTGCTGCGGCGGGCGCACCTCGACGACGGCCTTCCCTGGTCGACGATGGCGGTGCTCGTGCGCTCCGGCCAGTCGATCCCGCGGCTGCAACGGGCCCTCGTTGCGGCAGACGTGCCCGTCGAGGTCGCCGGCGACGAGGTGCCGCTGCGCTCCGAGCCCGCGGTGCAGGTGCTGCTGAGGGCACTGCGCCTGGCCACCACGTCGGAGCCGCTCGACGCCTCGGCCGCCGAGGGCCTGCTGACCTCGCCGCTGGGGGCGATGGATCCCGGTTCGGTGCGCCGCCTCGCGCGGCAGCTACGCCGCCACGACAGCGAGATGTCCGCCGGCGAGCGGCTGCCCCGGGCGTCGGGTCAGCTGCTCGCCGAGGCTCTCGGTGATCCTGCTGTGCTGGCGACGGTCTCCGGCGTGGAGGCGCAGCGGGCGCTGCGCATGGCGCGGCTGCTCGGTCGAGCCCGCGAGCTGGCGGCGCAGCGGGCGGCGCCGGAAGAGGTCGTGTGGGCGATCTGGTCGGGGACATCGTGGCCCCGCCGGCTGCGCGCCCAGGCGGAGCGAGTCGGCACGGCCGGCCGCGCCGCGCATCGCGACCTCGACGCCGTCTGCGCGTTGTTCGGGCTGGCCGCTCGGGCTCAGGAGCAGCAGCGACTTCCCGGGCTCCAGCAGTTCCTCGACGAGGTCGACGGCCAGCAGATCCCCGCAGAGCCGCTGGCGGAGCGCGGCGTCCGCGGCGATGTGGTCCGGTTGCTCACCGCCCATCGAGCGAAGGGACTTGAATGGCGCCTCGTCGTGGTCGCCGGTGTCCAGGAGGGCACCTGGCCGGACCTACGCCGGCGGGGGTCGTTCCTCCACGCCGACCGGCTCGACCGTGACGGCCCGCTGGAGCCCCCGACAGCGGCGCAGCTGCTGGCCGAGGAGCGGCGGCTCTTCTACGTCGCGGTGACCCGCGCCCGCGAGCGGCTCGTCGTCACCGCGGTGGCCAGCCCGGCGGACGACGGCGACCAACCGTCCCGCTTCCTCCATGAGCTGGGCGTCGAGGCGTGCGGCCCGCTCGGGCGACCGTCTCGTCCGGTCTCGCTGCGCGGGGTGCTGGCCGAGCTGCGCTGCATCGCTGAAACCACCGACGACCCGGGCGTACGCGCCGCGGCGGCGGCTCGGATCGCCCGCCTCGCCAGGCCTGTCTCCGGTGGTGCGGCTCCGCTCGCGTGCGCCTCGCCCGACTCCTGGTGGGGCACCAGCGATCCGACGGACACGACGACGCCGGTACGTCCGGTCGACGAACCAGTCGCCCTATCCGGCAGCGCTCTCGACGGTCTGGCGTCGTGCCCGCTGCGCTGGTTCCTCGCCCGTGAGGCCGGCGGTGCCAGCACGAGCACGACGGCTCAGGGGTTCGGCAGCCTTCTGCACGCGTTGGCCGAGAGCGTCGTGACCGGCGAGACGGTTGCCGACGACGTTCCCCTCCAGCGGCACCTCGAGCGGATGTGGGACTCCCTGCAGTTCTCCGCGCCATGGGTCTCTGCCCGCGAGCGCACGGAGGCGCGGACCGCGCTACGGCGCTTCCTGGCCTGGCACCAGGCGGACCGGGATCGGCGCGTGCTTGCCGCCGAGCACGCGTTCGAGGTGGAGGTGCCGGTCGGGGGTGACAGCGTCCTGCTGCGTGGCTTCATGGACCGGGTCGAGGTGGACGCCGCGGGCCGGGTGATCGTGGTCGACCTCAAGACCGTCCGAACGACCCCCTCCGGTACCGCGGTTCGCGCGCACCCGCAGCTCGGCGTCTACCAGGTCGCCGTGGCGGCCGGGGCGGTGGACGAGGTCGTGGGAGCTCCGGCGGTCCAGGGTGGAGCCGAGCTGGTGCAGCTGCGCCACAACGCGCCGCGCCAGGACGAGGGCCTGCCGCGGGTGCAGCGACAGGAGCCTCCCGAGGGCGACGCGGCGCCCGTCCACGCGCAGCTCGCTCACGCGGTCAGCACCGTCCGCGGTGAGCGGTTCGTGGCAACACCGGGTGCCGCCTGCCGTTACTGCGAGTTCCGCAGCTGCTGCCCGGCACGACCGGAGGGGCTGACCATCCTCGCTGCACCGCGCAACGACGCATGCCCAGACGCATGTCCGGAGGCATCATGACGGGCCTTCTCGTCGCTGCTCGTGGCGCACATCCCATGGTGCGCGACGCGACACAGCTTGCGGACGTGCTCGGCACCGCTTTCAGCATCGAGCAGCTGGCCGCCATCACAGCCCCGCTCGAGCCGGGTGCGGTCATTGCGGGAGCCGGCTCGGGCAAGACAACTGTGATGGCGGCGCGGGTGGTGTGGCTGGTCGGTCAGCGACTCGTCGAGCCGGACCAGGTGTTGGGCCTGACGTTCACCAACAAGTCGGCAGCCGAGCTCGGCGCCCGGATCCGAAGCGCGCTGCACCAGCTCCATTCGGCGGCCGGGCTTTCTGACCGGGCCGTCGAACACGGTGAGCCGACCGTGTCGACCTACCACGCCTACGCGGGCGCGCTGGTCGCCGAGCACGGGCTCCGGCTCGGCTTCGAACCCGACCAGCGACTCGTTGCTGACGCTTCCGGCTACCAGCGGGCCGCCCGTGTCGTGCAGCGGTGCGCCGCGACGCTGCCCACGGTCTCGACCGACCTCGCCACCGTGGTCCGCGACGTAGTGCACCTCGACGCGCAGCTCTCGGACCACCTCGTGGAGGTCGACGACGTGCTGCGCTTCGACACCGACCTCCGCGACGAGCTGGCGACGGTCCGCCAACTCCGCCCCGTCCACGAAGCGGTGGCGGCCTCGGTCAAGCGCGACGAGCTGCTGATGCTGGTCGCCCTCTACCGCCGGGCCAAGCAGGACGACGATGTCGTCGACTTCAGCGACCAGATGGCTCGTGGCGCGCACTTGGCCATGCTCGCGAGCGAGGTCTCGCGATGCGAGCGCGACCGCTACCGGGTGGTGCTGCTCGACGAGTACCAAGACACCTCCGTCGCTCAACGGTTGATGCTGCAAGGGCTGTTCTCCGGCGAGACGCCGGCCACCGGTCGAGGGCACGCCGTTACCGCCGTCGGTGACCCCTGTCAGGCGATCTACGGGTGGCGCGGCGCGTCGGTCGACAACCTGGACGCGTTCCCCAGGCACTTCCCGCGACAGACAGGGCGCGACGCGGCGTCGTACGCGCTCGTCGTCAACCGCCGTTGCGACCACCAGATCCTGGGCGCCGCCAACGCGGTGGCCGCGCCACTGTTCGATAAGCACCCGAGCGTGCGCCCACTCGCGCCGAGGCCCGAGGCAGGCCCTGGCGAGATCCGGACCGGGTGCCTGGAGACCGTGGTCGACGAGATCACCTGGATGGTCGAGCAGATCGTGGCCGTTCACGACCAGTCCGACACCGACTGGTCCGATATCGCCATCCTAGTCCGCGACGGCAGTGAGATCGGCGCTGTGGCTGCGGCACTTCGGCAGGTGCACGTGCCGGTTGAGGTCGTCGGCCTGTCCGGACTTCTCGGCTCGCCGGAGGTGGCTGACGTGTTAGCCACCCTCGAGGTGGTCCACTCGCTGACGGCGAACGCGGCGCTGCTGCGGCTGCTCACCGGCCCACGCTGGCGGATCGGTGTCCGTGACCTCGCCCTGCTCGGTGAGCGGGCGGGACAGCTGGCCGCCGGCGGTGCACCACCTCCGGTCGGCGATGGGCTGCCGGACAAGCTCGAGCGCGCGGTCATGGGGGCCGACCCGACCGAGGTGCGCTCCCTGTCCGACGCCCTGGACGACCCGGGACGGCTGCCCTACTCCGACGCGGCGCGAGGCCGCTTTGCCACCCTGGCAGGCGAGCTGCGTCGACTGCGGTCACACGTCGGGGACCCGCTCTCCGACCTGACGCGCCGGGTGGTCGAGACCACGGGTCTCGATGTCGAGCTGGGTGCCGACCCCAACCCTGCCGGCGCGCAGGCCCGCGACAACGTCGCGCTGCTGCTCGACGCGGTGGCAGACTTCGCCGCAGCTGATCCGGCTGCCTCGCTCAACGGGCTGCTCGCCTACCTGCACGCCGAGGAGGACTTCAACCGGGGCATGTCGGTTGCCACACCGTCCGCCAACGACTCGGTGAAGCTGCTGACCGTGCACAAGGCCAAGGGCCTGGAATGGCCCGTTGTGCTCCTGCCGTTCATGGCGGCGAAGGTCTTCCCCAACGAGCGGAGCCGAGAGCGCTGGTCCTCCACCCCGGCCGAGCTGCCGTCGCCGCTACGCGGTGACGCCTCGAGCCTGCCCCAGGTCGGGAAGTGGACCACGGCGGGTGTCGCCGCCTTCAAGCGCGAGGTACGGGGCGAGGCACTGCTTGAGGAACGCCGACTGGGCTATGTGGCGCTGACCCGCGCCAAGCGACTGCTGATTGCCAGCGCCCACTGGTGGGGTCGCACGCAGCAGCAGCCGCGCGGGCCATCCGAGTATCTGCGGCAGCTGCGCGAGCACGCGCCGGTTGCCGACGCGGTCATGACCTCGCGGGAGGCGCTGTGGGTCGAAGGCCCCGACGACGGCGCGCCCAACCCGCTGCTCACCGCCACCGCCAACGTGGCCTGGCCGGCTCCGCTCGACTCCGCCCGTCTCGAACGCCGTCGGCGGGCGGCGCGAGCGGTCCGTGACGCGCTCGCCGGCCATCCGGCACCGGCGCCGTGCCCGCGCACCACAGCTGATGCAGCCGCCCTGCAACGGCTGGAGGCTCTCGACGACGAGCTCGACGCACTGGTCGCGGAGGCCACGACAGCGGCCCCGGACGTCGTCGAGGTGCCGCTCCCGGCGACGCTGTCCGCGACGACGTTGATACGAATGCACTCCGACCCCGATGCGCTGGCCGCCGACCTGGTCCGGCCGATGCCTCGGCGGCCCTCCCGCGGTGCCCGATTCGGCACCCGCTTCCACGCCTGGGTCGAGTTGTACGTCGGCCAGCAGGCGCTGTTGGAGCCGCACGACCTTCCGGGTGCGGCCGACGCGGGCATCGTGGACGACGCCGACCTCATGGCGCTGACTGCCGCCTTCCAGGAGGGACCGTTCGGTGACCGGACTCCGTGTGCCGTCGAGGCACCCTTCTCGCTGACCCTCGCCGGTCAGGTCGTGGTCGGGCGCATCGACGCCGTCTACGAGGACCGCGACGGGTTCGTGGTCGTCGACTGGAAAACGTCCCGCGAGCCCATCGCCGACCCGACTCAGCTCGCCCTCTACCGACTGGCCTGGGCGGAGCTGAACCACCTTCCGCTCGGCGCAGTGCGGGCGGCCTTCTACTACGTGCGCACGGGTCAGGTGGTTGTTCCTGCCGAGCTGCCGGGGCGTGAGGAGCTCGAACACCGGCTGGGCGGTGGCTCGCAACCGGGGCGGTCGTGGGCCGGCCCGTAGGCTCTTCCGACGTGGTCGGACCTGCGCAGGAGCGCTCGCACAGCTTCGCCCGCTCCCGGCACGACAGGCTGGCGCACCGCCGAGACGACCCGGAGTGGCTCGACGCACGATGGTCGGACCCTGACGCCGCCGTCCTCGTCGTTGGCGCCGATGCCGTGGCGATGGACGGTGACGACCTGCGCCGGGTGCCGGCGGCGCAGGCGCCGCCGGGCGAGCGGGTGCTGCTGGGCAGCGTCGACGACCGCACCTCTCTCGCCGTGATCGTCGACCAGGTGCCGCCCGAGCTGCACCCCGAGCCGGTACGCGCCGCGGGTGGCCGCCTCGACGCGACGCAGGGCGCCCTGCTCGTGCACGCTGTCGGGTTGGCCAACTGGCATGCCACCCATCCCCGCTGCGCCCGGTGCGGCGAGCGCACCGAGATCGCGCAGGCCGGACACGTACGCCGGTGCCCGGCTTGCTCGGCGCTGCACTTTCCGCGGACGGATCCGGCCGTGATCATGTTGGTGACCGACGAGGCGGACCGAGCGCTGTTGGGTCGGCACGCGTCCTGGCCGCCGCAGCGCTACTCGACGCTGGCGGGCTTCGTGGAGCCGGGGGAGACGCTCGAGGATGCGGTCCGCCGTGAGGTCCTCGAGGAGGTGGGCATCGCTGTGACCGACGTGACGTACGCGGGCAGCCAGCCCTGGCCCTTCCCGTCCAGCCTGATGGTCGGGTTCTTCGCCGCTGCGCGAAGCGCCTCGATCCAGGTGGACGGCAGCGAAATCGCCGATGCCCGCTGGTTCACGCGGGCGGAGGTGCGGGCGCTCACAGGCTCCGGATCGCTGGTGCTACCGGGGCTGGTGTCGATCTCCCGCTGGCTGATAGAGGGCTGGCACGGCGACGGACTCAGCGGCACTTGGTGAACCGCCCCGCCATCGCGGACCTCCACCGCCCGCCGCCTCACCCCCGCCAATTGCGGCCTGTGGGGCCGGCGCCGGCAGGCTCACGAGACGAGCTGGGCGCGGACCGCAGCGACCGAGGGGTTGGTCAGCGCGGTCCCGTCGCGGAACACCAGGGTCGGCACCGTCTGGTGGCCACGGTTGGCCTGCGCCACGATCGCCGCTGCCTCGGGGGTGGCCTCGATGTCCACCTCGTCGAACTCGATGCCCTCGCGCGACAGCTGCGCCTTGAGCCGGTGGCAGTAACCGCACCACGGGGTCGAGTACATCGTGAACGACGCCGACATCGGTTGTCCCTTCAGCCATCTAAGGTGTCGGACAAGGACAACGGGCGTTCGGATCCGGCTATTCCAGGGGAGGCCACGTGGCCGAGGCCGAGCAGCTGCTCGAGGGACTCGACCCCGAGCAGCGGGCGGTGGCGACGACGCTCGGCGGCCCGGTGTGCGTGCTGGCCGGCGCCGGCACCGGCAAGACCCGGGCCATCACGCACCGGATCGCGTACGGGGTCGCGACCGGCAGGTACGCCGCCCACCAGGTGCTGGCTCTCACCTTTACCACCCGGGCCGCCGGTGAGCTGCGCACCCGGCTCGGGCTGCTCGGCGCCGAGACCGTGCAGGCGCGGACCTTCCACTCGGCCGCGTTGCGCCAGGCGCGGTACTTCTGGCCGGGCGTGTTCGGTGGCGCCCTGCCTGAGCTCGTTGCGTCGAAGATTCCGCTGCTGGCCGAGGCGGCCCGCCGCTGCCGGATCGAGAGCACGTCGGCATTGCTGCGAGACGTCGCGGCCGAGGTGGAGTGGGCCAAGGTCACCAACGTCCGCCCCGACGACTACGCCGGCGTTGCCGGTGCCGCCGGCCGTGACACCGCCGGGCTGGACCACCCGACGCTGGCTCGCGTCTTCGCGGCGTACGAGGAGGTCAAGCGCGATCGCGGCCGCATCGACATGGAGGACGTCTTGTTGTGCGCGGCGGCACTGCTGGAGGCCGACGATCGGGTCGCGGCGCAGATCCACCGGCAGTACCGCTGGTTCGTCGTCGACGAGTTCCAGGACGTCAGCCCGATCCAGTGGGCGCTCCTGGAGCTGTGGCTCGGTGGCCGAGACGGCCTGTGCGTCGTCGGAGACCCGATGCAGACCATCTACTCCTTTGCCGGGGCGTCGTCGAGCTACCTGACCGGCTTCGGCGCGCGCTTCCCCGACGCCGCACGGCTCGCTCTGATGCGCAACTACCGATCCTCCCCGCAGGTGATCGACGTCGCCAACGCGGTGGCGCACCGGACCGGAGGCGGGCGACCCGCGTCGCCGGCCGTGGTGCTGCGTCCGCAGTCGCCGCCGGGACCGGCGGTCGACTACGCCGGCCACGCCAACGAGGTCGACGAGGCGTCGTGGCTGGCTGACCGCGTGGCCAAGCTTCGAGACGCCGGCCGGCCGCTGCGTGAGATCGCGGTGCTGTATCGCATCAACGCCCAGTCGGAGACGATCGAGGACGCGTTGGCCGCGCGCCGCATCCCGTACGTCATGCGTGGGGCGGAGCGCTTCTTCGAACGCTCGGAGGTCAAGCAGGCTGTGACGCTGCTTCGCGGCGCCGCCCGGTCGTCAGGGTCGGACGCAGCCGATCCCGATGACCTGATGACGGCCACCGAGTCGGTGCTGTCCAGCATGGGGTGGACGGACCAGCCACCTGCGGGCACCGGGGCGCAGCGCGACCGCTGGGAGTCGCTGCGTGCGCTGACGACGGTGGCCACTGAGGTGGCGGCCGCCGGTGGCCACACGTTGTCCGACCTGGTCACCGAGCTTGACCGACGGGCGCAGGTGCAGCACCTGCCGGTGGCCGACGCGGTGACCCTGGCGACACTGCACTCCGCCAAGGGGCTGGAGTGGGACGCCGTCTTCTTGTCGGGCATGCACGAGGGCGCCATGCCCATCGTCTACGCGACGACCCCGGCCGCGGTCGAGGAAGAGCGCCGGCTGTTTTACGTGGGGATCACCCGGGCTCGCTCGGTGCTGTCGGTGTCGTGGTCGGCTGCCCGCACACCCGGTGCGCGGGGCAACCGTGGCCCGACGCGGTTCCTCGACGGCATCGTCTCGTCGGACCGGGCTGCCGGTGACCATGAGGCATCGACCGGTCGCCGACGCGGCCGACCGAGCCGTACGGTGGCCCGTTGCCGTGGCTGCGGTCGACCGCTCGGCAGCGCAGTTGAGCGCAAGACACGTCGGTGCACGAACTGCCCCGCCTGCTACGACGAGCACCTCTTCGAGCAGTTGCGGGCGTGGCGCTCGGCGCAGGCGCACGAGCAGCGGCTGCCGGCCTACTGCGTGTTCACCGACGCGACGCTGGTCGCGATCGCTGAGATGCGCCCGGCCGACACCCGTGCGCTCGTCGCCATCCCGGGGATCGGGAAGTCCAAGCTGGACCGCTACGGGGCACAGGTGCTGGCGCTGTGCGCCGACGAATTCACGACTGGCGCCTCGGCAACGACTTCGCAACATCCCGCCTAATTCAATTGCGCCGCTATTTGCGGCAGGCGTACCCTGCCGTGAGCCCGTAAAGAGTGTCAGCGCGAGATTGTGACGGTCGTTACAGGCTCGCTCGTACGATCCGCCGGAAGGAGGTGCCTTCGATGGACATCAACGCTGAGACGAAGTCGTGGTCTAGCACGACGCGTCCGCGCACGTCCGCAGGCGCCTCGTTCGACCACGGTGTCGGCTACGCGCTGGGCATGCCCATGCGGTGTGCAGCCCCGTGGAGCAAGGGCTTCGACGCCACCGGTCTGCCCTCGTTCGGCGCGACCGCCCCTTGCAGCACCGATGTCGCGGGGGCCACGTCGAGCAAGGACGAGCAGACCACCGCGTCGGGTATCCGTGGGTGGAGACCACCGGTCTAGCAGTTCATCGACCGGCACCTCCAGGCCGCGGAAACCCACACCGGGTTCCGCGGCCTTCGTTTTGACCGCAGCCGCTTCCGCTCAACCAGACCGGTCACCAGGAGGTGACACCATGACCACCAACGTCCTCGATGCGTTCGCTGCTGTCGCGTCAGGCGGCATCGACGATCGCGAGCTGCCGTGTCGCTCCAACGACCCGGAGCTGTTCTTCGCGGAGTCACCAGCGGACGTGGAGATCGCCAAGGCGTTGTGCCTGGGCTGCCCGGTCCGAGCAGAGTGCCTCGCCGGCGCGCTCGACCGGCGCGAGCCCTGGGGGGTGTGGGGCGGCGAGCTCTTCTGCCAGGGGGTCGTCATCCCCCGCAAGCGCCCCCGCGGCCGACCCCGCAAGCACGATGTCGCTGCGGCCTGCCCGCAGCGAGCCGACCCTCGGGCCGCCACCGCCGTGACTTGTCACTGCCAGATCAGGTCGAAGCC
>JACCZI010000137.1 GCA_013696015.1 Nocardioidaceae bacterium | reverse complement strand
ACGCTGAGAAGCGCCGGGTCAATGCTGGTCTGCAACCTTGCACACGGCCGGCGACCAGGGTTCACCCCGCCGGGCGGTTGTCCGGGTGAAATGCGGCATCGCCCACCTGTTCGCGGTCGGTGATGTGCTGGATGAAAAGCCGCGTCGTGGGAATGGGCGTCTGAGTGGTGGCGATGTGCCAGGGCCGGTCGAGCGGTGACTGTGCCACGGGCAGCACCTCGAGCCGTCCGCTGTCGAGGTCCTGGTCGATCGCGTCGGCGTGGACGAGGGTCACCCCGAGCCCCTCTCGAGCAGCCGCGACGACGGCCCCATGGGTGCCCAGCGTCAGAGTCGGCGGGCTGGCGTCGAGGGAGTTGAGCAGGGCAATCGTCGCGTCTCTGGTGCCGGACCCCGGACCACGCAGCAGCCAGGTCTCCGACAGCGGGGCAGCGAACCGGCCAGCTGCCCCGACCACCACCAAGCTGTTGGGGCGCAGCGCGCGGGTGACGAGACCCGATCCTCGCGACGGGCGCCCGGCAAGGACGAGATCTGTCTCGTGATGACCGAGCTGGGTGAACAGGTCGTCTCGCGGGAGCACCGACAGGCTCAGGTCGATGTCCGGGTACCTGCGGCGGAACGACGCCAACAGTCGGGGCAGTACGTACTCGCTCGCAGATGCGACCGCGCCCAGGCGGAGCCGGCCCCGCTCGGCCTTCAGGACCGCCGCTTGTGACTCGGCCATCAGGCCGAGAATGCGCCGGCAGTAGGCCGCGTACACGGCACCGGAGTCGGTCAGCCGGATGCCGCGACCCTGCTTGCTGAAAAGCTCGGTGCCGAGCTGCTTCTCGACGTACGTGACCGCCGCTGACACGGCCGGCTCGGTGACCCGCAGCTGACCCGCGGCGCCTCGCACGCTGCCGTGGTCCACCACGGCCAAGAAGGTCCGCATCCGCGTCCAGCTCACGGCGGTCATCTGGAGCACGCTAGCAACAGTTAGACGTCAGGTTAAGTGAAGTCACAAAAGACTCACTGGTCTTTGACGCGACGAGCCGTCAGGCTGGAACCGTGGCGGTACCCCACCCGAACAGGAGGCAGTGATGTCGGACGACACCACCAAGAAGCGATGGGACCCAGGGGTCCAGAGCTATGCCGGGATGGGGTACTACGCCGCTGACTACGAACCGAAGGACACCGACGTCCTCGCGGTCTTCCGGGTCACACCGCAGGAGGGCGTCGACCCGATCGAGGCCGCGGCGGCCGTCGCGGGCGAGTCTTCGACGGCCACCTGGACGGTGGTGTGGACGGATCGGCTGACCGCCCACAGCCATTACCAGGCCAAGTGCTACCGGCTGGACGAGGTTCCCGGCCGGCCCGGTGAGTACTTCGCCTACGTTGCCTACGACATCGACCTGTTCGAAGAGGGGTCGATCGCCAACCTCACCTCGTCGATCATCGGCAACGTCTTCGGGTTCAAGCCGCTGACGGCGCTGCGCCTCGAGGACATGCGGATCCCCGTTGCGTACGTGAAGACCTTCCAGGGACCACCGCACGGCATCGTGATGGAACGGGAGTACCTCAACAAGTACGGCCGCCCACTGCTCGGCGCCACCGTCAAGCCCAAACTCGGGCTGTCCGCGCGCAACTACGGCCGGGTGGTCTACGAGGCCTGCCGGGGCGGACTGGACTTCACCAAGGACGACGAGAACATCAACTCCCAACCCTTCATGCGATGGCGGGACCGTTACCTGTTCGGCATGGAGGGCGTGAACAAGGCGATCGCGGATACCGGCGAGATCAAGGGCCACTACTTCAACGTCACAGCGGCCACCCTGGAGGAGATGTACGAGCGCGCGGAGTTCGCAAAAGGCATGGGCAGCGTCGTGGTGATGATCGACCTCACCATCGGGTTCACCGCCATGCAGTCGATGTCGCACTGGGCTCGCAGGAACGGCGTCCTGTTGCACCTGCACCGGGCCGGGCACGCGACGTACACCCGGCAGAAGACTCACGGCGTGAGCTTCCGGGTGCTCGCCAAGTGGTGCCGGCTTATCGGGGTCGACCACATGCACGCGGGAACCGTCGTGGGCAAGCTCGAGGGTGATCCGGCGACGACGCGCGGCTACTACGACACCCTTCGCGACGACCACATCCCCACCAACCCGGGCAACGGCATCTTCTTCGACCAGGACTGGGCCAGCCTGCCGGGTGTCATGCCGGTGGCGTCCGGAGGAATCCATGCCGGTCAGATGCACCAGCTCGTCAGCCTGTTCGACGACGACGTCGTGCTGCAGTTCGGTGGTGGAACGATCGGACACCCCTTGGGCATCGCCGCCGGCGCAGAGTCGAACCGGGTGGCACTGGAGGCCGTCGTCAAAGCCCGCAACGAAGGTAAGGACCTGATGAAGGAAGGACAGGACATCCTGCGCAAGGCGGGTGAGACCTGCAAGCCACTCGAGGTGGCCCTCACCACCTGGGG
>JACCZI010000074.1 GCA_013696015.1 Nocardioidaceae bacterium | reverse complement strand
CGAGCAGGCCTTGACGACGGTCGTCGTCTGTGCGCGTGCGCGGCGGGATAGCGTACGCGTGGCTGCTGCCGAGTTCGCCGTGCATCTCCCAGATGACGTCGATGAGGTCGTCGTGCGAACCCAACCGATCGAGCATCGGCTCGTACCTGTCGCGTGCGGCCTGCCAGTCGACACCGCCCATGTCCTCGCGCCAGAAGTGGTCGCGCATCAGTCTCCACGTCTCGTCGAGCATCTGGCGCCACTCGACCGGCGGGTCCACCTCGACACGCAGCCGGTCCAGATCGACTCGCACCATGTCCTCGCTGTCGCCCTCTTTGGGCGCCGGCTTGTCACTGGGGACGACGCTCAAACGGTCCTGGTCGACGACGAGCAGCCAGTTGCCATCACCGGTGATCTCGACACGGTCGGCCGTTGCGACCACGGTGGACAGCTTCGACGTGCGCAGGTCGAAGTGCTCGACCCGGGCCCGCTCGGGCTCGGCATACACCGTCGCCCGGTTGTTCCCGAGCTCGCCGCGCAGCGGCTCGCGCAGCCAGACCAGTCCGTGCTTGGCCGCCGCCAGGCCCGAGTAGCGCCCGGCCTCTACCGGCACAGGCACGATGCGGTGCTCCAGACCGTCGACGTCGACTGTGGTCCGGGGTGCGCCCGGTCGCCTGCGTGCGGTGTCGGGCTCCGGCGCACCAACCTCACCTGCCTCGGCCGGCACCGCTTCGGCAACGGCCTCCTGGGCAGCCTGCTCGGGCTCAGGGGGCTCTAGTGGACGGCCCCCGACGATCGGGTCGAACGGCGAGGGGGTGTCGGCTGTCAGGGCAACCAGGTGGGGCCGGCAGCCGGCCGGAAAAGACAAGTCGAAGGAGAACAAGTCGTAGACCGGGTCGAGGCTACGAATGGACAGGAACGCCAGGTGCTTGCCGTCGAGCGTGAACACCGGGTTCGTGTCGGTGAACCGCAGTGACGTCACCGCGATCACCCGGCCCCGGTTGAGGTCGGCAATCTTGATCTGCCGTAGCGGCCGAGGCCCCGGATCCTCCCACGGCCCGGGACCAGATGCGGACCAGGCGAGCCAACGGGAGTCCGGTGAGAACACCAGACCGGACATGTCGCCGGTGGCGGAGTCGACCTGTTTGGGTGCCACGGCACGGGTGACCTCTGCCGCGGGCACGGCACAGGTAAGGACCCTTCCGTCGTGAGTGCTCAGCGCGATCCGACGACCGTCCGGCGACGCCGTCATGTCGAGAACCCGCCCGATCCGTCCCGCCGCGACAAGTGTTCGCGGCGACGCGTCCGGCGAGTCCAGGTCGAGCACCTCAAGAGCGTCGTCGCCGTCGACGTCTGTCACCCAGGCGACGCGGGCGTCGTCGAGCACCACTGGAAGTCGACGACGCACAGCCGATCCCGTAGCGAGGTTCCGCACCGGCCCGCCGCGGTGGCTCACCCAGCTGACGGTCCCCCGGGACTCGATCGCCGACGCACGGCCGGTACGGTCCGGGCTGATCGTCCCGAGGTGGCTGGTGGCCTTGACCCGGTGGGGACGCAACAACGGCCGGGCACCACCGATGCGGAGGTCAACTCGACGCGGCTCCACCTCGTCATCGAGCGACTCCAGCAAGAACACGTCACCGCCGGCACAGTAGACGACCTGCCGACCATCGCTGCTGGCATGCCTGACGTAGAAGTCACTGTCGGTCCGGCAGACCAAACGCGACGTCGTCGGCGCGCGTCGCCCGACCACCGCGCTGTACAACTGGCCGCGACCCTCGTGGTCGGAGCAGAAAGCGATCCGCTGCCGACCATCGCCCCCGGTCGTCCACACAGGAAACGCCAGACTCGACGAGAGATCCGCGAAGACCCGCCGGAAGGTGCCCGACCCCTCCAGATCGAGCCACAACTGACTGGCGGTACCACCGCGATAGCGCTTCCACCGTGCCGGCTCGGTCCAGAAGTACGAAGAGAGCAACACACCGCCATCCGGGCAGACGGCGACATCACCGGCCCAACCGAACGGCAACCGCCGGCTCGGTCCGCCGTCCACCGGCACAGCATGGGCGAACATCCGCACCGGGTCGCCTTCGCCCG
>JACCZI010000072.1 GCA_013696015.1 Nocardioidaceae bacterium | reverse complement strand
GGGCAGTGGTGAGCCCGCGTCGGCAGCGGCCGGCCGGCGCCGCAGCGAGCCGCAGCACGGCTGGTTGCGGCGGCACTGGATCCTCGCCAGCGTGGTGGCGCTGGTCCTGGTCGTCTCCGGCAGCGTCGCGGGATGGTTTGTCTACCTCAACCAGCAGATCGCCAGCATCGAGCGGATCCCCCTGACACTCGACGACGCGGAGCGCCCAGCGCGCATCGAAGGCGAGGCGCTCAACATCCTGATCGCCGGCGCCGACAACGGAACCGGGCCGACCATCGCCGACGACGTCGCCGCGGGGCGCTGGGAGCCCGGCTCCCATCGCAGCGACACGATCATGATCCTGCACCTGCCGGCCGACCGGGACGAGGCGTTCCTGGTCTCGATCCCGCGTGACTCGTACGTGAAGCTGTACGACGAGCGCGGCGACTACACCTACACCGACAAGATCAATGCGGCCTTCTCGCTGTACGGCCCGTCCGGCTACATCGCCACCATCGAACACCTGACCGGGCTGCGGATGGACCACCTGGCGATCATGGACTGGCAGGGCTTCAAGGACGTCTCACACGCCATCGGCGGGGTCCGGGTCTACATCCCGGAGACGTTCTACGACGAGAGCCAGAAGGTCACGTGGCAGAAGGGCTGGGACGAGCTCGAGGGACAAGAGGCCCTGCAGTACGTCCGCACCCGGCACGGCCTGGCTAACGGCGACTTCGACCGGATCGCTCGGCAGCAGAACTTCCTGCGCTCGATGATGCAGACTTTGCTGAGCGACGGCGTCATGCGCAGCCCGACCTCGCTCACCGGGGCGCTCAAGGCGATCACCTCGAACCTCACCGTCGACGAAAGCTGGAGCACCGGCGACATCCGGGACCTGGCCCTGTCGCTGCGCGACATCGAAGCCGAGAACGTCACATTCGTGACGGCGCCGCTCGGGTCGTACGACACGACCAGCTCGGGGCAGAGCATCGTGCGACTCGACCCGACCAAGAGCAAGGAGCTCTGGCGTGCCCTCGGTGACGGTGCCCTGAACGACTACGTCGCCAAGCACAAGGGCGACGCGCTGCCCGACGCTCGCAAGGTGAGCTGAGCAGCAAGTCAGCCGCTGAGCGGCACGCTCACCTCGACCACCCGGCCGCGCGCCGCAACGACCGGCCGGTCGACGGGTCCGGTCCGCGGTGCGAGCGTCCGCAGCGTCCACCGGCCCGGTGCGGCGAAGAAGCGGAAGTGGCCCGTCGCCGAGGTGGGGACCTCCGCGACGAACTCACCGCCCGCGTCGAGCAGCCGCACGTACGCCCCGGCCACCGGCGAGTCGTCCCGCATGACGACTCCCTGGATCACGGCCTGCCGCGCGACGTCGACGGCGTCGAGCGCCTGGCCACCCACCGTCGCGCCGCACATGCTCAGCCCCCACCAGCCGGGCCCGGGTCGTCGCCGACCGCCACTGGCACACCGACGAGTGAGCCGTACTCGGTCCACGAGCCGTCGTAGTTCTTGACGTTGTCCCGGCCGAGCAGCTCGTGTAGGACGAACCAGGTGTGCGCGCTCCGCTCCCCGATCCGACAGTAGGCGATGGTGTCCTTGCCCCCGTCGAGCCCGGCGGCCTCATAGAGCCGCGTCAGCTCCTCGTCGGAGCGGAACGTCCCGTCGTCGTTGGCTGCCTTGCTCCAGGGCACGTTCACTGCGGTGGGCACGTGTCCGCCGCGCTGCGCCGCCTCCTGCGGCAGGTGTGCCGGCGCCAGCAGGCGCCCCGCGTACTCGTCAGGGCTGCGCACGTCGACCAGGTTCTTGGCGCCGATCGCCGCGATGACCTCGTCGCGGAAGGCGCGGATCGAGCGGTCCGGCTCCTGGGCGGTGTACGACGTCGGCTCCCGTGTGGTCCCCTCGTCGGTGACCTCACGGCTGTCCAGCTCCCAGATCTTGCGGCCACCATCGAGCAGCCTCACGTCGGCATGGCCGTAGAGCTTGAAGTACCAGTACGCGTACGCGGCGAACCAGTTGTTGTTGCCGCCGTAGAGCACGACGGTGTCGTCGGTACCGATGCCGCGCTGCGACAGCAGCGCCTCGAACTGGCGCCGGTCGACGAAGTCGCGTCGGACGCTGTCTTGCAGGTCTGTCTTCCAGTCCAGCTTGACAGCGCCCGCGATGTGCCCCTTGTCGTAGGCGGTGGTGTCCTCGTCGACCTCGACGAGGACGACGTGCGGGTCGTCGAGGTGCTGCTGCACCCAGTCGGCGGTAACAAGTGCGGTGTCACGGCTCATGATGTTCCTCCAGTGCGGTCTACAGGCGAAATGGTGGGCGTCGGTGCCCGGGATGGGGACACGGCGCACGGCGCCTCCACGCAGGAGCGGCTCGCAGCGGGCGCCGTCAGGTCAGCGCAGGCGACACAGCGTCGAATGCATGCGGCAGTGATCCACTACGCGCCGACGGGTCAGCCAGGTCGAGTGCCGCACGCACTGATCCTAGTCCGGCTGGTGGGCTGGTTCGCGGGTGACCCGGCTGCACGCTCACAGCAGAGGCCCGACGCTGCGTAGGGCCAGTCCGACCCCGACGGCAAAGACCAGGGCAGCCGTCAGAAGCGGGCCGAACTGAGCGATCCGAGACAGTCCGGTCCGGCGGCCAAACGCCTTCAGCCGACCAAGCCGGTGCGGTACCCGCGCGATCAGATAGCCGACGGCGGTCAGGGTGGCGGCCATCCCGAGGCCGTACCCCACGACGAGCAGCACGCCGAACGCGGTGCGGCCGAGGCTGATCGCGCCGAGGAGGACCACCAGAGCTGAAGGGCTGGGGACCAGCCCACCGGCCAGCCCCATGCCCACCAGCGTCAACCTGCGGTAGCCGGCCGGCGTGGTCCTCTTGTCTGCTGCCAGCAGAACGGTGCCGTGGCTGTGCTCGGTCGTCGGCAGACTGTCGTGCCCGTGCCCGTGCCCGTGTCCGTGTCCGTGCCCATGCCCATGCCCATGCCCATGGCCGTCGGCAGGCACCGTGTCGTCGCCACGCCTGACCCAGGCAGCGCGGAGCAGGCCGATCCCGATGACCGCGACGAGCACACCGCTGACGACGCCGAGGGCCGCGAGCAAGGACTCGCCGGCGAACGACACCGACGCGCTGAACAAGACACCGAGCACCAGCACGCCAGCGGTATGGGCAAGGGTCACCGTTGCGCCGATGAGCACGGCGTCCTTCGGCGTGCCACGGGTTCCCACCATGTAGGCGGCCATGATCGTCTTGCCGTGTCCCGGTAGGGCTGCATGCGAGGCGCCGAGCACGAGCGAGAGCAGCAGCGCCAGAAGGCCGACGGGCAAGGTCAGCTCGGAGCTGCCGACAAGCCGGTCGAGCGCGCCTGTGGCCCTGTCGAGGGTCCGCGTCAGGAACCCGGCCTCGGTCAGCGTGGGGATCTCTCCGGCGCCACTGTCTCGCCCCGGCGCCACCTGCAGCCGCACCGTCCGCTGGTCGAGCGGTGAGGAGAGCAGGTCGTTGGGGTAGTCGCGCAGCTCGTTGCTGATGCTGGCGGCGGCGACCGAGGAGTCGCCGATTGCCACCCCGGAGCCGGCCGCGGTGATCTCGCGCCACCCCACGCGGCCGGTGAGGTACCCGTCGCTGAACTCGACCACTGCGGGCTGCGTCAGATCCGCTTCGCTGGTGAGCCGGCACTCCAAGCGGCTGACCTCCAGTCCGGCCGCGCCCGATCGGTAGGAGAAGTCGGCGCTGACCACGCTCCAGGACAGCGGCCGGGCGTCGACCTCGAGCCGCTGCTCCTGGACCACGGACCCGCACGTCCGGCCTGCGAAGGCGCTCCGTTCGGAGGCGGTGACCGTACCGTCCCCGTCGGTGTCGACCGAGTCGCGCTGTTGCAAGGTTGGTAGCTCCGCGGAGTCGACGACCGCCGTGTTCTCGATCCGCCCGGGGTACAGCACCAGGCCGTTGTAGTGGTTGATGCTGAAGTTACCCAACGGGTGTGCCTGCGCCGGGACCGCTGGCACGAGGACCAACCCGGCGACAGCAACGAGGAGCAACGCGATCCGCCGGACTAGTCGCCGCCCGTACCGGTCATCGGGCACGGTCGTCACCCGGTCGAGCTCAGGGCGGCCAAGACCCGGCGCGCCATCGGTGCCTGCAGAGATGACCAGTGCGGAAGACATACGGAGTCGGCCTCGGTGTAGTAGCTGGTGTCACCCGTGCCGGCGTGGTCTCCCGTGCTGGAGACCACCGCCTTCCTGCCGTGGCTCATCGGCTGTCCCTTTGCGTCAGATACGCGGCAACCACCACATTCTCGTTGTATTGGTCCGCGTTCTCGTCGTAGGTGCCGCCCAGGTAATCAGTCGCAGCTCGTCATTCTGAGGCATGCCTGCGGCAGATGTGAGAAAAGTTGGATAGCGCCCCCGGCGAAGGGGGGCAGCAGATCGACCACATCGTCAGGCCCGACGTCGATCGCCGCCTGGTCGCGGCTGCCCACGGCCAGCTCCGAGACCAGAACTGAGCACATGTCGAGTACGAGACCGAAGCGCGGGTCTGCGGCGTGCCGGCGGCGGACCTCGGCCAGCACGTCGGCCAAGGTTCCCGGCGCCACCGCGTCGCTGTCACATCCCGCGGCGGCACGCGCCGCCGCCCAGTAGCGCACGGTGACGGCTCCAGCGGGCCCGGGAACTTCCTCAGGTGGTGCCGACATGTGGGCTATCTTGCAACAGGCGCCACGGGGGAGGTCACAATGTCGTCGCTGCTGCTGCTGACAGCCTGCCGCGAGCAGGAGACGGACGTGTTGCCGGCCTTGGGGCTGCTGCCGCATACCGTGCGCGTCTTGCCGGCGTCGGTGAGCACGCTCCTCGACGCGCCGCCGTGCGACGCCGTCGTGGTCGACGGACGCGGCGACCTCGCGCAGGTGCGGGCGCTGACCCGCCTCTTGCATGCCACCGGGGTCGACGTACCCGTGCTGCTCGTGGTGACCGAAGGCGGTCTGGCGGTCGTGGCGGCCGACTGGGGCTGCGACGACGTCGTGCTGTCCTCCGCCGGACCTGCGGAGGTCGAGGCGAGGCTACGGTTGGCGGCTGGACGGTTGGGTCGGGGGCAGGCCGACGACCCCGCAGCCCACCCGATCCGCTCCGGCGACGTCACCGTTGACGAGGCGACGTTCACCGCGAAGGTGGGCGGGCGCATGCTCGACCTGACATTCAAGGAGTTCGAGCTGCTGAAGTATCTGGTGCAGCATCCCGGTCGGGTATTCAGCCGCCAGCAGCTGCTCCAGGAGGTGTGGGGCTACGACTACTTCGGCGGCACCCGGACGGTCGACGTGCATGTCCGTCGGCTCCGCGCCAAGCTCGGCCCCGAGCGCGAGACGCTGATCGGCACCGTCCGCAACGTCGGCTACCGCTTCGTGGTCACCAGCCCCGACCGTCGCGCCGCGCCCCCTGCCCCCGCGCACAACCCAGCCCCGGCGCACAACCCGGCGACGATCCGAGACTTATGACGGTCCGGGCACTCCGCCGGTCCGCCACCTCCCGACACCAACGATGTATCTGCGGCCTTGGGTACGCAGATTCAACCCGAGCCGAACCGGAGCAACGGCCACTAGGTTGAGCCAGGTGAACGCCGGGTGCCATCCCGCCTCTCGCAGCCACCGGATCGAGCGGCTGGACGCCCTCGCACCGGCCGATGCGCGGGCCGTACGAGCACTGGTCGCTGACGCCACAGCCCACGACGGCCACGCTCCCCTCAACGAGCACGCACTGCTGCACCTGCGTCATCCCGAGGCCGGTGCATCGAAGCACTTGCTGGGGCGCGACGACGACACCGGCGACGAGCTGGCGGGATACCTGTACCTCGACGTGTCGAGAGGGGGGCCGGTCCAGGCGGAATGTGTCGTGGCGCCGGCGCAGCGTCGCCAGGGCTGGGGTCGAGCCCTGGTCAGCACGGCGGTGAAGATGGTTGCCCCGCGACCGGTGCAGCTGTGGTCCCACGGCGCTGACGCGGCCGCTGACCGACTCGCGGAGTCGCTGGGTTTCCGACGTGTACGGGAGCTGTGGCAGATGCGCCGCGACCTGCGAGCGGAGCTGCCGACGCTCGGTGATGTGGCCGGTGTCCGGGTCCGCGGCTTTCGTCCTGGCGTCGACGAGGGACCGTGGCTGGCGCTGAACGCCCGCGCCTTCGCACATCATCCCGAACAGGGCCAGATGACCCGCTCCGACCTGGACCGGCGCATGTCAGAGCCGTGGTTCGACCCCGACGGCTTCTTCGTCGCCGAGCGCGAGGGCGAACTCATTGGCTTCCACTGGACGAAGATCCACGGCGATCCCGGCGACGGCAGTGGGCATGGGCACCCGGTCATGGGCGAGGTCTACGTCGTGGGCGTGGATCCCGCCGCCCAAGGGGCCGGGTTGGGTCGACTGTTGACGCTGACCGGCCTGCATCACCTGCGCGAGAAGGGGCTGGACTGTGTGCTGCTCTTCGTCGAGGCCGACAACTCCACCGCGATCGCCGTATACCGCCGCCTCGGCTTCAGCCACGTCGCCACCGACGCCCTCTACCGCCTCGATCGCTGAAGAGCAACCGGTGACGTACACCCGCCCGCGCGCCCTGATCGAGGCGCTGCTTCCAATGGCTGAGAGGCACTTCCAATGGGCTCCACCCCATTGGAAGTGCGCCTATCCCATGTGAACATGGGATAGGGACGGCCTCTGGCAGTCGCTGGAGTTCACCAAGCGGTGGCACGATAGGGCGCATGGCTGTCCATGAAGTCACGACCGATCCCGAGTTGGCCGAGTCGCTGCAGCTGGCACCCGAGACGTTCGAGGTGTCTCCACCGTACGAGAGCAGCAACGCGGATCTGCCCAAGAACCGTTTCCTCGACCGAGAGCTGTCATGGCTGGCCTATAACACCCGCGTACTCGAGCAGGCCGAGGATGAGGCGTTGCCGCTCTTGGAGCGGGTTCGCTTCGCCGCTTTCTTCGCGGGCAACCTCGACGAGTTCTTCATGGTCCGGGTCGCAGGCCTGAAGCGGCGCATCGCCGCGGGAGTCGCCGTCCCTGCCGTGAGCGGTCTGCGTCCCCGCGAGGTGCTGGATGCCATCTGGCGCGACAG
>JACCZI010000052.1 GCA_013696015.1 Nocardioidaceae bacterium | reverse complement strand
GCTGCACGCCACGATCGAGCGGCGGGTCCCGCGCCTGGTGACGGTCACCGGAGCGGCGGGGTCGGGCAAGTCGCGGTTGGGGTGGGAGTTCGAGAAGTACGTCGACGGGTTGGTCGACACGGTGTATTGGCATCGGGGCCGTTGCCTGTCGTACGGAGAAGGCGTGGCGTTTTGGGCGTTGGCGGAGATGGTGCGGCAGCGGTTGCAGATCGCCGAGGAAGACCCCACTTCGTTGGCCGCGGAGAAGCTGGCCACGGGGTTGGAGCGGTGGCTGTCAGACCCGGCAGAGCGGGAATACATCGGCCCGCGCCTGGGTCAGCTCCTCGGCGTGGTTTACGGGCAGCCGAGTCCAACGCTGGGTCGAGACGAGTTGTTCGCCGGGTGGCGCTTGTTCTTCGAGAGGTTGGCTGACCGGGCGCCGGTGGTGTTGCTGGTCGAGGACCTGCAGCACGCCGACACGGGGCTGATGGACTTCCTGGAGCACCTGTTGGACTGGGCACGTGATGTACCGGTCTTCGTGGTGACCTTAGCCCGCCCGGAGCTGGAGGCCCGCCGAGACAGTTGGGGAACCGGACGGCGCAACAGCACGGCCTTGACTCTGGACCCGCTCGATGAAGCCGCGATGGATGCGTTGCTAGAAGGCCTGGTGACTGGCATGCGGACGGCAGCAAAGACGGCGATAGCTGCCCGGGCCGAGGGGATCCCGTTGTATGCGGTGGAAACCGTGCGGATGCTTATCGACCGTGACATCGTGCAACCGATCGAAGGGCTCTACCGACTCGTCGGCGACGTCGGCGACGTCGGCGAGCTTGCGGTGCCGGACACGTTGCAGTCGCTGCTCGCCGCCCGCCTCGACGCTTTGGAACCGGACGCCCGCCGGTTGGTCGCCGACGCCGCGGTCCTCGGCGGAACCTTCCCCGCCGAGGCGCTGGTCGCGGTCTCCGACCAAGTTGAGCCCCAAGTTCGGCAGCTACTAACGGAGTTGGTGCGCCGAGAGGTGCTCGGGGTGCGCGCCGACCCCCTCTCCCCACAACGTGGGCACTACGGCTTTGTGCAGACCATGTTCCGCCAAGTCGCCTACGACACGTTGTCGCGCCGGGAACGCAAAGCTCGTCACCTCGCGGTCGCCACCCACCTACAGTCCACGTTCGCCGACGAAGGCGAAGAGGTCGCCGAGGTCATCGCAACCCACCTGATCGACGCGCTCGATGCGGTGCCCGACGATCCTGACGTAGCGGACCTGCGCGAGAGGGCCGTCGGCATGCTCACCCGCGCCGGCGACCGCGCGGAACGCACCGGCGCTCCCACTACGGCGGCTATGACGTACACCACCGCGGCCGAGCTGCTCGACGGCACCAGCACCCCTGCCGCCGAGCTCGCCGCAGCCGCGCTCCACGAACGGGCAGGCGCCGCCACCACCGCAACAGGCGAGTTTCCTGCCGCCGTCGAGCACTACCGGACCGCAGCCGAGACCTACCGGCGACACGGACATGTCCGCGCAGCCGCCCGTGCTGACACCCAACTCAGCGCCTCGTTGCGCAGGCATGGTCGCTTAGAGGAGGCTCGCACGCGGATCAGCGGTGCTCTCAAGGTGTTGCAGGCCGACCCAGATGCCGACACCGTCGCCGCCCTTGCGGAGATGGCCACCCTGGAGGCCTTCGGGGGCAATGCCCCGGAAGCAGACCAGGGGTCGGCTGCCGCACTCTCTGAAGCCCAGGCGCTGGATCTCCCAGACGCTGTCTTTGCCGAGCTGTTCACAATTCGCGGGATCGTACATGGGCTGGCCAATCGGCCGACGCAGGCGGCCGCGAGTTTTCGGGAGGCGGCCCGACGCTCCGAAGCAACTCAAGACAGTGCAGCAGCAGCGCGCGCTCTGCTCAACCTAGGTGACGCGCTCGTCAGCATCGACCCGGCCGCTGCCGTTGAGGCGCTCAGGCGGCGATGACGCATTGCCGCCGCATCGGTACCCGGTATGTAATGGGTTTTGCCACGGCGAACCTCATCCAAGCATTGCTCATGACCGGACGCTGGGATGACGCCCGACAGGCTTACACAACCGCCATCAGCCAGGACGACCTGGTCGACGATGGCGCGGTTGCTCAAAGTGCCGCACTGCTGCACGCGTTGTCAGGTGACCGTGCGAAATTGGCCGCCGTAGTGACAACAGTCGAGCAATGGGCCGACACCGAAGACCCACAAGACCGTGCCGGTATAGCGACCGCCCACGCCGCGGCAGCGGTTTCTACCGGTGACCACAAGCAGGCGCTCCACCATGCCCAGCAAGCCCTCGACTTCGGCGATGCGCTCAGCCTGCGTGGCGACGCGGTGCGGTGGGCATGGCCAATCGCCGCCGACGCTGCACTCGCGTTGGGCGACGAGACCGAAGTCAATCAACTGCTCGACAAGCTAAACCGTCACCGACCGGGCCACCTGCCGCCGGTGCTGCGAGCAGAAAGGCTCCGAATCAGTGCACGGTTGCTCGCCGGCGAGAGCAATCTTGCAGCTTCCGAGACCTTCGATGCCGCGACGCAGGCGTTCCGCGATCTTGCGTCGCCGTACCACCTCGCCGTGGCCCTTCTCGACCATGCCGAATTCGTCGCCGCCTTTGGCGATTCGACCACCGCCCAGAAGTTCGCGGCCGAAGCGGAAGCCATCGCGCAACGACTCCGCGCCAGACCTCTTCATGGCCGAGCTCATACTCTCAAGACGTCAATCGACGCAGCGCTCATCAGCACCACCACCTAGTTGCGGAGCTGCGTGCACCGGGATTCCACGATCGGAATGCGATCACCGGGAGCATGAGCAGAGCCTCTACGGTTCCAGGGGAAGCCAAGGTCCGCTCGAGGGCGCTGTGGTCGCAACAAGGATGCCCAACAGGAACCGCAGCAGAGCGCGTGACAACTACTCTGGGCGGCAACGAAGGGAGCCTGGGATGGAGACGTCACGTACGGCGGGTGCGGCCGTTACCGGAGCCGAGGGACAGCAGTGATGGCCAAGTCGCACCATCCGCTCGGGATCGACATCGGGGGGAGCGGCATAAAGGGTGCGCCGGTCGACCTGGACGATGGAGTGTTTGCCAAGGAGCGGCTGCGCATCGACACTCCCGCGGAGTCAACTCCCCTGGCGGTAGCCGACGTCGTCGTCCGAATCGCAGAGCACTTCAAGCACGCAACAGGTGGTGACTCCCCCATTGGGGTCACATTGCCGGCGGTCGTGAGTCGCGGAGTCACGCGGACCGCGGCCAACATCGATCAGAGCTGGATCGGCACGGACGCGGCGGAGCTGTTGAGTACGAAACTGGGGCGGGCGGTGACCGTCGTGAATGACGCCGACGCCGCCGGGGTAGGCGAGCTGCACTATGGCGCGGCGCGGGGGGTCGACGGTCTCGTGCTGTTGGCCACTCTCGGCACCGGTATCGGCACGGCGTTGCTCAACCGAGGCGAGCTGCTCTCCAACAGCGAGCTCGGGCATCTCGTGATCGACGGCGTGTATGCCGAGACCAGCGCATCGTCGCACGCGCGGGAGAAGGAGAAACTCTCCTGGGAGGAGTGGTCTGGCCGGTTGCAGCGCTACTTCGCATACGTCGAGGATTTGTTGTGGCCCGATCTCATTGTGGTCGGAGGCGGGGTTTCCAAGCATGCCAAGCAGTTCTTGCCGTTGTTGCACCTGCGCGCGCCGATCGTTCCCGCACAGCTGGGTAACGCCGCCGGAATCGTCGGCGCGGCCTGGCTCGCCGCCCACGAGTGATGTCCCGCCGCCGGTAGTCTCCGACGGTGGAACGTAGCGAAGCCGCCGAGACCCGTACCCATGACGGCCACATGTCGCACTTCGAGCGGTTCGTGGAGGTGGCGCACCACCGGGTCAGCAGGGCGCCCTTCTTCATGGTGTGCGTGGTCATTGTGGTCGTGTGGTTCATCAGCGTGCCACTGTGGTCAGATCTGAAGGCATGGCAGGTCGCAATCCACACCGTGGCCAGTGTCATCTCTTTGCTGTTGCTGGTGCTGCTCGAAAACGCTGGACGACGCGCTGACGAGGCGGCCCAGGAGAAGCTCAACGTGATCGCCGAGGGGCTCGCGGCGCTCATGCACTCGCGCGCCCAGGAGGACCGCGATCTCGAAGAATCCGTCCAGCGGCTGCGAGATGCAGTAGGGCTCGAAGAGCGTCACTGACATCCCGTGCCGCACATGCGGAGGGCGACACGAGTGCGGCGGATCGCCGGATGGGTTACTCGCGGGGTGGGCGGCCGCGGCGGCGGCGCTTGTTCGGGTCCACCTCGCGGTCGCCCGCCGGGCGCGGAGCATCGACATCACGACCCACCCCGCCGCGCCGTTGCGGCGGGCGGTGGCGCGTGTCATCGGAATTGTTTCGCGTGACGGCATAGATGATCGCGATGATCACCAACAGCACCGCGACGCCGATCACGATCCATAAGATCGTCGAGTTGTCCATGTGCTTCTAGTGCCCTGCGGGAGCGGCCACCATGCACCGGTCGGCCGGGCAGTCGCTCATTCGCGCGCCTTGCGGGTTTCCCGCTCGTTGGCGCGCTGCAGCGCATCGACCAGCTCGGCCTTGGTCATCCGGGAGCGCCTGCGTACACCCAGCCGCTGCGCCAGCTCGTAAAGGTGCTGGCGAGAAGCGTTCGCGTCGACACCACCCGCCGTCTCGCCGGGGCGACTGCGGTCTCCGACGGTCCGCTCGGCTTGGGGGTCGGACGGTCCACGTTCCGCCTTGGCTTCCCAGTGGTCGCCGACCTTCTCGAACTCGTGCTTCAGCGCGGCGAAGGCCGTACGGTGAGCCCGCTCGCCCTCACCGTACGACTCGACCGCGGAGTCGTGCGTCGCCACCCAGATCTCCTGGGCCCGCTGCGGCGATCGCTGCAGTGTTGACGGCATCTCGTCGCGACCAGGCACGTCCACCTCCTAGGCAAGTGCTCGACGCGGCCATCATGCACCGCCGATTATGGGGCCATGAGCGACTCGATGGATCAAGGCCTGCTGCGGTTGTTAGGCGAACACGAGCGAGGTGTCCTCGCGACGATTCGTCGGGACGGTCGGCCGCAGCTGTCCAACGTGAACTATGCGTACGACGACGCGCAGAAGGTCATCCGGGTGTCGATCACCGACGACCGGGCAAAGACGGCCAACCTGCGCCGTGACCCCCGGGCAGCCTTCCACGTCACCACCTCGGATGGCTGGGCGTACGCCGTAGCAGACGCCCGCGCCGAGCTCACGGCGGTCGCCGCGGAGCCCGACGACGCGACCGTCGAGGAGCTGGTCGAGCTGTTCAAGGCGGTGCAGGGCGACCACTCCGACTGGGACGACTACCGGGCGGCGATGATCCGCGACAAACGGCTGGTGCTGCGACTCCACGTCGAGCGTGTCTACGGCCTCGCGCCTCGCAGCTGACCAGCCACCGCCGCCGCGGCCCGTCGCCCGGAGACGATCGCACCTTGGATCGACGCGGTATCACGGTGGTCTCCGGCGACGAAGACACCGTCGCGGACCATGACCGGTTGTCGCTGCTCGAGTGGCGGCAGCATCGCCGGCAGCGCCTCGGGGATGGCGTACGTCGCCACCAGCTCCCACCCGTCCGTGTTGCCGCCGTAGATCGCCCCTAGCTGCCGGCGTACCACCGGTTCCAGGCTCTCATCGTGGGCACCGAGCACCGTCGAGGACACCAGTGCGCCCTCGGAGCAGTACGCCGGCGCTGCGTCCGAGATCACCGCGGTGTTGACGACCGGGCCGGCTCGGTCACCGTCAAGATGTAGCAACGGCCGCTCGGCCGGAGACGCGGGGACCCGGTGATAGTAGGTCGTCAGGCCGCGCATCCGGGGCGCGGGCAACCCGGTCAGCGCGGCCGCGGAGGAAGCGCCGGTCGCGACGACGACCGCCCGCGCGGAGATGCTCCCGAGGGCGGTGACGGGCGCACCGAGCTGGATGCAACCAGCCGGCAGGCCTGCCGCCACCTGCTCGGGCAGCGCCTGCATGCCGGCCCTCGGAACCCCCGGCGTGCCGCGGACAAAGGTGCGCAGCACGAGGTCGACGTAGCGTCGCGACGTCTCCTGGCGGTCCTCACCCAGCACACCGGCCAGGAAGGGCTCGAGAACCGAGCGCCGCAGCTCACCGCTGACGCCGGCGCGGTCCAACGCCAGCCCGTACGGGATGTCCGGTCGGGACCGCAGCCGGCTGACCGGCTCGAGCCCGGCAGCGAGCGCGTACGCCGTGAACGCGGCCTTCTCGCGCAACGATCCCGTCTTTCGCACCAGCCCGCGCGGCGCCAGCAGCGGTGACCGGCGGGGATCGGCGACGACACGCCGCCTCCCGCCGCGGGCGACGACGACAGCGGCGCCGAACGTCTGCAGGTCCAACGCGGCCATGTCGACGAGCCCCCGCAGGGCGGGGTAGGCCGGGTTCAGCAACTGGAAGCCCCGATCGAGCAGCATGCCGTCGACTCGGTCGGTGCGGATCCGACCGCCGACGGCGTCGCTCGCCTCCAGCACGACGACGTCGAGGCCGCGGCGGGTCAGCTCGGTGGCGGCGCTGAGCCCGGCCATGCCGGCGCCGACCACCACGACGTCGCGCGGATAACCCATGCCGCGCATGATGGCCTACCGCGACCGGTTCCGAGGGGAGCCGATGCGCCCTAGAGTGTGGTCGACAGGGGCCGCAGCCGGCACGCACCCTGCAGACGCCTCGTCCGCTCCCTTCCTTCAGCGGACGGGGCGTCGGGCAGCCCTGGCGTTGGACTCCGGCGCCTTGGTCAGCATCGCGAGCACCGCTCGTTCGGCTGCTCCGTGCGTGGCCGGGCTGCCATGGTCGGTGTCCTCGCCAAGCCGCCGCAGCGCACCCTCGATCGTGATTCCGTCCTCGAACAGGTCGATCACCCGTGGGTCGACGTACGACGCCCGCGCAACCGAGGGGGTGTTGCCGAGGTAGTTCGCGACCTCGCTCATGGCCCGAGCCACCGCTCGTTTGCGTGCCGTCGGCGTGGCGGCGGTATTCGTCGAGACCGCCAGCGCCACCGCCGCCAGCACGGTCGCGTGCCAGGTCCGGAAGTCCTTCGCCGAGACTTCAGCTCCGATGACCTGCTTGAGGTAGCCGTTGACGTCGACAGAGCTGATGTCGCGCCACTGTCCGTCGACCTGATAGGCCAGCAGCTCGGCTCCACCGGTGCGTCTGCGACGCATCATCGCAATCGCGTCGTGCAGCGGCTGGTCGTCGAGGGTGACGTCCTGCTCCTTGCCGGACTTGGCCATGAAACGGAAGCGCAACCGGCCACGCTCCACGACCACGTGATCCTTGCGCAGCGTCGCCAACCCATAGCTGCCGTGCTCCTCCGCGTACGTCTCGCCGCCCACCCGGAAGAACCCGAGGTCGAGCAGCCGGAACGCCGTCGCCAGCGCCCGCTCCTGTGGCATCCCGGGGAGGCACAGGTCGTGCATGACCTGCTCGCGAGCACCCGGGAGCCGACGAGCCACCGTGAGGATCCGGTCGAACTTGTCGGCGTCGCGCAGCCGCCGCCACTCGGGGTGGTAGAGATACTGGCGTCGCCCGGCGGCATCCGTCCCGATGGCTTGGATGTGACCGTTTGGGGCGGGGCAGATCCACACCTCCTGCCATGCCGGCGGGATCACCAGCCGTTGGCACCGGTCCCGGTCGGCCAGTTCGAGCTTGGCGCCACGTTCATCGAGGTACACCCAGCCACGCCCGGCGCGGCGCCTGCCATAGCCGGCGGTCTGGGGGGAGACCGTCCGCAGGCGTACCACGCATCCAGTGTCAACCGCGGTCTCACCGGGCGCACGTTTTGGGCCGTTCTCCTTGCTTCGAACATGCACCCCAGAAGGAACCTCCAGCACGACCGAAACTCATCGCCCGGCCGTGTGCAGGTCACCGGCGCGTACTACACAGGGTGTCGGCGAGGCGCTGGTGGGTACAACAGGTGACCATGGCGGACGATTCGCGGGAGCTTGCCGGGCGATACCGGCTGGAGCGTCTGCTCGGGCGCGGCGGCATGGGCCAGGTCTGGCTGGCCCGGGACGAGATGCTGGGCCGTGCGGTCGCGGTCAAGGAGATCCGCTTCCCGGCCGGGCTCGGCGACGATGAGCGCGACCTCCTGCGCGAGCGCACGATGCGCGAGGCGCGGCTGACCGCCCGGTTGAGCCATCCCAACATCGTCACCGTGTACGACGTCGTGCTGGCCGACGGCCACCCGTGCATCGTCATGGAGCTGGTGCCTGCGCCCAGCCTCGCCGATGTCATCGACGAGCACGGCCCGCTGGAACCGTCACGGGTGGTTCGGATCGGGCTCGCGTTGCTCGACGCGCTCGACGCGGCGCATGCAGGCGGCGTGGTCCACCGTGACGTCAAACCGAGCAACGTGCTGCTCGGAGATGACCGCGTCGTGCTCACCGACTTCGGCATCGCCACTAGCGACACCGATGCCACGCTTACGGCGACTGGTCTGCTGGTCGGTTCACCCACGTACATGTCACCGGAGCGCCTGCGTGGTGAGCGGATCGGTCCGCCCGCTGACATCTGGTCGCTGGGGACCACGTTGTACGCCGCGTTGGAGGCCCATCCACCCTTCCGGGCCGACACCACGATGGGGACCATCACCGCCGTGCTCACCGACGAGGCGCCGCCCCCGCGCGTGCACGGCCCGCTGCGCGACGCACTCGCGGGCATGCTGGAGAAGTCACCGGACGTGCGGCTCACCAGCGGCTCGGTCCGAGTGTTGCTGGACCGCGCCGTCGAGATGCCGCCGCGCCCGACGTCATGGGTGGTGCCGAGCCCCGTAGCGCCGGTCATGGCGCCGGCGGTGGCACACGACGAGCCGTACGTCGACGTCGTCCCGCCCACCGAGCCTTCGGAGGGTCAGCCGTACTC
>JACCZI010000040.1 GCA_013696015.1 Nocardioidaceae bacterium | reverse complement strand
GTCGTGGGCAGCGCAACGCCTGGGTGCTGCTGGCCACGGTGGCACCGGAGCTGGCGGAGTGGGCGGCGTTCTTCGCTGCCGGATCGGCCAAGCGGGCAGCCGCTGAGGCCGGTCGGGCGCGGGCGGTGACGATGCGGGAGGCCGACGACCTGCTGCGTGACGCGGCACAGTTCGTCGAGGTGGTCGAGCGGTGCCTGGAGCGGGCACCGTGAGCGACCCGTTCGTCCATCTCCACGTCGCGTCGGGCTACTCGCTGCGCTACGGCGCCTCCCACCCGCACGTGCTCGTCGAACGTGCGGCGGAGCAGGGCATGGACACCTTGGGGCTGACCGACCGCGACGGCGTCTACGGCGCGGTGCGGTTCGCCAAGGCATGCCTGCGAGCGGGCATCCGCCCGGTCCTCGGTGTCGACCTGGCGGTCGAGCCGTCCGGGCTGGTTCCCGACACCCCGGTCTTCACCGGCCGGCCGGCACCGGGTGAGCCGAGCCGGACCAGTCCGGCGCGAGGTGGCGCCCACCGCGACCCCCATCTGCCGCGGGTCACGCTGCTCGCCGGAGGCCGGGCCGGGTGGGCGGCGCTGTGTCGGTTGGTCACCGCCACCCACCTGCGTGGGGAGCGCGGTGTCCCGGTGACCACCCGGGAGCTGATCGCCGAGCACATCACCGGGCACATCACCGGGCACATCACCGGATGCGACGTGCTGGTCATGCTCGGGCCGAGCTCGGAGGTCGGCCGGGCGGCCACGGCACGCCGAGACGACGTGGCGATCGCCGTGCTCCGGCACTGGCGGGAGGTGCTGGAGCCCGCCAACCTGCTGGTCGAGCTGGTGTCCCACCGGCGAGCCGGTTCCGGCCCGGGCAGCAGCGTGCATGCCGCGCGGATGGCTGCTCTCGCCGAGCGGGCCGGCCTCGACGTCGTGCTCACCAACGCCGTCCGCCACGCCGGCCCGGAGGACGCGCCGACGGTCGACGTGCTCGACTCGGTCCGGCGGCTGGTGCCGCTGGACCCCCGCCATCTCGACCGGGGCAACGCCGAGGGCTACCTGAAGTCCGGCAAGCAGATGGCCGAGGTCGCCGAGGAGATCGACCGCTACGCCGGGCTCGCCGGGCGCGACCCCTCCCACCTGCTGGCCCGCACCCGTACCGTCGCCGAGCGGCTGGCGATGGACCCCCGCGCCGACCTGGGGTTGGGCGAGGTCCACCTGCCGGAGTTCTCGCTGAGCTCTGCGGCACCGGGCACCACCGCCGATGCCGTGCTCCGAGCGCGCTGCGGTGCCGGGCTCACCACCCGTTACGGCAGCGGGGTGAGCGGGCGGGTCCGCGACCGGCTCGAGCACGAGCTGGGCATCATCGGCGGGCTGGGCTTTGCCTCGTACTTCCTCACCGTGGCCGACGTGTGCGACCTGATTCGGACCATGGCCGTGCGCGTCGCCGCCCGCGGTTCTGGTGCCGGGAGCCTGGTCAACTACCTCCTCGGGGTGTCGGGGGTCGACCCGATCCGCCACGACCTGCTGATGGAGCGGTTCCTCTCCCCGCTGCGACAGGCCCTCCCCGACGTGGACATCGACGTGGAGTCCGCCCGGCGCACAGAGGTGTACGAGCGCATCCTCGACCGCTACGGCGGGGAGCGGTGCGCATGCGTGGCAATGATGGACACTTACCGGGTACGGCACGCGATCCGTGACGTGGGTGCCGCACTCGCGATGCCACTTGGTGAGATCGACACGATCGCCAAGGCGTTCCCCCACATCCGGGCCCGGGACGCCCGCAACGCGCTGCGCGAGCTGCCGGAGCTGCGGGCATCCGGGCTGGGGGAGCAGCGGTTGAGCGTCCTGTTCGACCTCGTCGAGCGCCTTGACGGGCTGCCGCGCCACATCGCGCTGCACCCCTGCGGGGTGCTGCTGTCCGACGCGACGCTGCTCGACCGCACCCCGGTCGAGGCCAGCTTCGCCGGGTTTCCGATGAGCCAGTTCGACAAGGACGACGTCGAGGACCTGGGCCTGCTCAAGCTCGACGTGCTCGGCATCCGGATGCAGTCCGCGATGTCGCACGCCGTCGCCGAGATCTCCCGCGTCGACGGGGTCGACATCGACCTCGACGACTCGTCCCAGGTGCCACTGGACGACCCCGCGACGTACTCCTTGATCGCCTCGTCCAAGACGCTCGGATGCTTCCAGATCGAGTCACCGGGCCAGCGCGAGCTGATCGGCAAGTTCGGACCGGAGACGTTCGACGACATCATCACCGACATCTCCTTGTTCCGGCCGGGCCCGGTCAAGAGCGACATGGTAACCCCGTTCCTGTCCGCCCGGCAGGGCTGGGCCGATCCCCAGTACCTCCACCCCGACCTGGAGTACACCCTGCGCCAGACCAGCGGCGTGGTGGTCTTCCACGAGCAGGTGCTCGAGATCATCAAGACCTTCACCGGCTGCACGCTGGCCGAGGCCGACGAGGCGCGCCGCGCCCTCGGCGACCATGAGGGCAAGGTCGAGGTACGGGTCTGGTTCTACCCGCTGGCACTTCGCCGGGGATACCCCGAGCCGGTCGTCGACCGGGTGTGGGAGGTCCTCGAGGCGTTCGCGTCGTTCGGCTTCTGCAAGGCACACGCCGCTGCGTTCGCGCTGCCCACCTACCAATCGGCGTGGCTCAAGGCGCACCACACCGCGGCGTTCCTGGCCGGTGTCCTCAGCCACGACCCCGGCATGTACCCCAAGCGGTTGATCCTCGATGACGCCCGCCAGTTCGGCGTCGCGGTGCTCCCGCTCGACGTCAACACCTCCGGTGCCACCTACCGGATGGAGCGGGTCGGCCGTTATGACGAGCCACCGCCGAGGGTGCTCGAGCAGGTCCCGCGGACCCGCCCGCCCGACGGCCTCCCCGACGCCCGGTCGTACGGCATCCGGCTCTCGCTGGCCGAGGTCAAGGGCATCAGCGACGCAGAGGTCGCGCGGATCGTCGCCGGGCAGCCCTACCACTCGATGACCGACTTCTGGCACCGCGCCCGGGTGTCGCGGCCGGTGGTCGAGAGGCTGGTGCTGGCCGGGGGTTTCGACGCCGGGTACGGCATCGGCTCCAGCGTTCCGGTCCGACGCCGCGGCCGGGTGACCCGGCGCGACCTGCTGCTGCAGGTGCTCGAGCTCGACCGGTGGAGCCGCGCCACCGACCGGGCCCTGCGTGCTGCCTCACCC
>JACCZI010000314.1 GCA_013696015.1 Nocardioidaceae bacterium | reverse complement strand
CGGCATCAGCGTCGATGTCACCTGGCTCCAGCAGTTGCTCCACCTCGGCGATCGTCACCCGACCCGCCATTGCGCACAACGGGTTGAAGTTGCGCGCCGACTCGTGGAACACCAGGTTGCCGTGGCGATCACCCTTCCAGGCGCGTACCAGTCCGAAGTCGCAGCTGATCGACTGCTCGAGGACGAACTCGCGTATCTCGCCGAAGAACTCGAACTCGCGCGTCTCCTTCGGCGGGGACGCCACTGCCACCTCGCCACTGTCGTCGTACCGCCAGGGCAGCCCGCCTTCGGCCACCTGGGTGCCGACGCCGGTGGCGGTGAAGAACGCCGGGATGCCCGAGCCACCGGCCCGCAGCCGTTCGGCGAGCGTCCCTTGGGGAGTCAGCTCGACCTCGAGCTCGCCGCTGAGGTATTGGCGCGCGAACTCCTTGTTCTCGCCGACGTACGACGAGATCATCCGGCGGATGCGGTGCTCCCGGAGCAGGATGCCCAGGCCCCAGTCGTCGACGCCGCAGTTGTTCGACACCACCTCGAGGTCGGTGATCCCCTTGTCGACCAGCGCCGCGATCAGGACGCTCGGGATGCCGGACAGCCCGAAACCGCCCACCGCCAGCGACGCTCCGTCGCCGACGTCAGCAACGGCGTCCGCCGCGCTGACAACCACCTTGTCCATGGCCGCGACCTTACCGCCGACCGCTCCCCCGGCCCACGCCGAGTTGTCACTACGAGACCAGGTCATAGCCTGATCTGACAGTGACAGGTCGGGTCCGTCAGCGAGGCAGCTCCCGGGCCACCAGCTCGGCGATCTGGGCGGTGTTGAGCGCGGCTCCCTTGCGCAGGTTGTCGCCGCAGACGAACAGGTCAAGTGTGTTCGGGAAGTCCAGTGCCTGGCGGATCCGGCCCACGAAGGTGGGGTCAGAACCCACCACATCGGCGGGGGTCGGGAACTCACCGCGCTCCGGGTCGTCGATGACGACCACACTCGGAGCCTCGACGAGAACCTGCCGCGCCTCGCCGGCGTCGATGGCACGCTCGAACACCGCGTGGACGGCCAGCGAGTGTGTCGTCGCGACCGGGACCCGGACACAGGTGGCTGAGACCTTGAGGTCGGGGATGCCGAGAACCTTGCGCGACTCGTCGCGGACCTTGAGCTCCTCGCTCGACCAGCCACCATCGCGCACCGACCCTGCCCAGGGCACGACGTTGAGCGCCAGCGGGGCGGGGAACGGTGAGTCGTCACCCAGCTTGTCGGCGAGTGCTCGCCGGACGTCGCCGCTGTAGTGGCCGAGCTGGCGCTGCCCACCCACCACCTCGAGCTCGTCAAAGAGCCGGTCGAGGCCGGACTGACCGGCACCGGAAGCCGCCTGGTAGGACGCGACAACGAGCTCGCGCAGGTTCCAGCGGGCATGCAGGGCACCGAGGGCGTCCATCATCGTCAGGGTCGTGCAGTTGGGATTGGCGATGATGCCTCGCGGCCGGTTGCGGATCTGATGGGCGTTCACCTCGGGAACGACCAGCGGCACCTCGGGATCCATGCGGAACGACCCGGAGTTGTCGACGACGACTGCACCGCGCGACACCGCGACGGGTGCCCACCGCGCCGACACGTCGTCAGGTACGTCGAACAATGCGACGTCGACGCCGTCGAAGCACGACTCGTCCAACGCCACCACGGGGAGGTCGACACCGCGTACGCGCAACAACCGCCCCGCCGACCGGGTCGAGGCAACCAGCCGGATCTCGCCCCACACGTCCTCGCGGGCGGACAGGATGTCGAGCAGCACAGACCCGACGACGCCAGTCGCGCCGACAACGGCCAGCGTCGGCCGTGCGACGCTCATCGTCCCGTCCCGCCGTAGACGACGGCCTCGACGTCGGTGGCATCGAGGTCGAACGCCGCATGCGCCGCGGACACCGCTGCGTCGACACGGTCCTGCGCCACCACAACTGAGATGCGGATCTCCGAGGTGGAGATCATGTCGATGTTGACCCCAACCGCCGCGAGGGCGCTGAAGAACCGCGCCGAGACACCCGGGTGCGTGCGCATCCCGGCACCGATCAACGACACCTTGCCGATCGCGTCGTCGTAGAGCAGCTGATCGAAGCCGACCTCGTCCTTGAGGCCGGCCAGTGCCTCCATAGCGCTCTGCCCGTCGGTACGAGGCAGCGTGAACGAGATGTCGGTACGCCCGGTCGCCGCGGCGGACACGTTCTGCACGATCATGTCGATGTTGGTCTGCCCGGCCGCCACGGCCTCGAAGATGCGCGCCGCCTCGCCGACCTTGTCCGGTACACCGACCACGGTGATCTTGGCCTCGCTGCGGTCGTGTGCGACGCCAGCGATGATGGCCTGCTCCATGTCGTCCCCCTTGAGGTCGTCCACGACCCACGTACCGGTGCGCTGCGAGAACGACGATCGTACGTGGATGCGCATGTGGTGGCGGCGGGCGTATTCGACACACCGCAGGTGCAGCACCTTCGCGCCGCACGCGGCCATCTCAAGCATCTCCTCGTACGAGATGCGCGGGATGCGTCGTGCGGTCGCGACGATGCGCGGATCGGCGGTGAAGATTCCATCCACGTCGGTGTAGATCTCGCAGACCTCGGCCTGCAGCGCCGCCGCGAGTGCGACCGCTGTGGTGTCGGAGCCACCGCGGCCGAGTGTGGTGATGTCCTTGCTGTCCTGCGAGACGCCTTGGAAGCCGGCGACGATCGCGATCGCACCGTCGCTGAGGGCCTGCTCGATGCGGCTCGGCGTGATGTCGATGATCTGAGCCTTGCCGTGCGCGGAGTCGGTGATCACCCCGGCCTGTGACCCGGTGAACGATCGAGCCTCATGGCCGAGGTTTCCGATCGCCATCGCGAGCAGCGCCATCGAGATGCGCTCCCCCGCAGTGAGCAGCATGTCGAGCTCGCGGCCGGCCGGAAGCGGTGTTATCTGGTGTGCGAGGACCAGCAGCTCGTCGGTGGAGTCACCCATCGCCGAGACGACCACGACGACGGCGTGACCCTCCTGTGTCGTGGTGACGATCCGCTGGGCCACCCGCTTCACACCGGCGGCGTCGGCCACCGATGAGCCCCCGTACTTCTGCACGACGATGCCCACGAGTCTCCTTGCTGTGAGGGACAACAGGGCGGTAGGCAGTTTATCGGCGGGGTCGACCTGCGCCGCACATCCGCGCCGGACGCGGCGAGGTCGGATCGTCACGGGGTACCGGTGACGGAAACTTTAGACCCAGGCGCCGCGTTCGTACGGGGGTGGCCAGTCGAGCCGGATGCCCAGCTCGGAAGCCGCGCGGCGTGGCCAGTACGGGTCCCGCAGGGCGGCCCGCGCCAGCATCACGGCGTCCGCCGAAACCGACGTGAGGATGCCCTCGGCCTGCGCCGCCTCGGTGATCAGCCCGACAGCAGCCACCGGCAGGCCGGAGAGCTCCCGCACCCGCCGAGCCAGCGGTACCTGGTAGCCGGGGCCCACCGGGATCTGCGCCGAGGCGGCGTTGCCCCCGCTGGAGATGTCGACGAGGTCGACGCCGGCGGCACCGAGCTTGCCGGCCAGGTCCCCGGTCTCCTCGACCGTCCAGCCGCCCTCGACCCAGTCGGTCGCCGAGAACCGCACGAACAACGGCTTGGAGCCGGGCCAGACCTGTCGGATGTCGTCCACGACCTCTCGCAGCAGGCGGGAACGCCCCTCGAAGCCGCCCCCGTACGCATCGGTCCGCGAGTTGGAAAGCGGGGAGAGGAACTCGTGCAGTAGGTAGCCGTGAGCCGCGTGAATCTCGACGACGTCGAATCCAGCCGCATCGGCCCGCCGCGCGGCCGCCGCGAACGCCCGGCGGACCTGGCTGATGTCCGCAGCCGTCATCGCCTGAGGGGCGGCGTAGCCGGGGAACGGATCGCCGGTCGGAGCGATCGTCGACCACCCACCCTCGGCTGGGGGGACGGTGCCCCGGCGCGGCGACCACGGCCGGTACGTCGACGCCTTGCGTCCCGCGTGTGCAAGCTGGATGCCGGCGACCGTGTTCTGCCCGTGGATGAAGTCGACGATCCGTGCGAATGCGTGTTGCTGAGTGTCGTTCCACAGACCGGTGTCCTGCGGGCTGATCCGGCCCCCGGCGTCGACGGCGCTGGCCTCGGCCATCACCAGTCCGGCGCCGCCGACCGCTCGCGAGCCAAGATGCACGAAGTGCCAATCGCCGGGCACCCCGTCCACGGCGGAGTACTGACACATCGGCGAGACCCAAGCCCGGTTGCCGAAGGTCACGTCGCGCAGCGTTAGCGGATCGAACAGCATGGACAGTGCAGCAGCGCCGTCCCGAGCCGTATTCCGGAGCGCTAGTCCCGGATCAGCCTGCTCCGCTCGTCCAACGATCCGAGACTCCTGACGCATCTGCCTCGGGCTCAGGTCCGAGGGGGTCAGCCCTCAGCGCGAGCCACCGCCTCGGCGACGGCGACTCGCTCCATCTCGAGGGTGCGCTCGGTGTCGCTGTCGAGCCGGTCGTGCGCGACCACCGACTGCAGGGCTCGCAGAGCGCCGCTGGCCTCGGCTCCCCACGAGGCAACGTAGGAGAACTGCCACCACCACAGCGCCTCGAGGACGCGCCCCGCCCGGTGGTGGCGCAGTCCGTGCGCGACACTGCCGGCGATCGCGGAGACATCGTCGGAGATCAGAGAGGCGACCAGCTCCGGCGACTCTTCGTAGGGGTCGAACACCTCGGTGTACTCGTCGACGTGCCCGAGCAGTTCCGCCAACGCCTCACGCATCCGGTCCAGGTCGGGGTCGGGGCCGGCGTCCGGCTCGTACTTCTCGCTCGGTACGAAGTCGATCTGCACGCCGAGGCGGGCGCCGGCGAACAGCAGTTGGCTGACCTCGAGCAGCAGCAGCGGTACGGCTCGGGCGCTGTCGCCGCTGGCCGCGATCTCACGGACCGCCAACAGGAAGCTCTCGACCTGGTCGGCCACGGCCTGCGCGAGGTCCTCCACGTCGCTGTCGAGGCCGTGATCGGCGGGCTTCGGGACGGGCTGGTGCTCACTCATCGACGGCTCGTCTCCCTTCGAAGGCGCGGCCGAGCGTGATCTCGTCGGCGTACTCGAGGTCACCTCCGACCGGGAGCCCGCTGGCCAAGCGTGTCACGCGCAGGTCCAGCGGGCGCAACAACCTGGTGAGATAGGTGGCGGTGGCCTCGCCCTCGAGGTTGGGGTCCGTTGCCAGGATTACCTCTGTCACGACGCTGTCCGCGAGCCGTCGCATGAGCTCCTTGACGCGTAGCTCATCGGGGCCGATGCCTTCGATCGGTGAGATTGCGCCGCCCAGGACGTGGTAGCGGCCGTGAAATTCGCGGGTGCGCTCGATCGCTACGACGTCCTTCGACTCCTCTACGACGCACATCACGGCGTCGTCACGGCGGGGGTCGCGGCAGATCCGGCATTGCTCGTGTTCGGACACGTTGCCGCAGGTGACGCAGAACCGGACCTTGTCCTTGACCTCGACGAGCACGTGTGCCAGCCGGCGGACGTCGATCGGGTCGGCGTCGAGCAGGTAGAACGCGATGCGTTGCGCGCTCTTAGGCCCTACCCCCGGCAGCCTGCCGAGCTCGTCAATGAGATCCTGCACGACCCCCTCGTACATCGCGGCGCTCCCGTCTAGAGACCGAGCTCGCCGCCGAAGCCGCTGGTGAGCCCACCGAGCCGCTCCTGCGCGAGCGCCTCGGCGTTGTGCGTCGCGTCGTGGACGGCGGCCACAACCATGTCGGCGAGCGTCTCGGTGTCGTCCGGGTCGAGCGCCTCGGGGCTGATGTCGAGCGACACCAGCGAACCGGTGCCGCTCACGGTGGCCGTGACCAGGCCACTGGCGGCGCTGCCAGCCACCCGAACGGCCGCCAGCTCGTCCTTGGCTGCCATGAGCGACGCCTGCATCTGCTGCGCCTGGGCCAGCAGCGCGGACATGTCAGGCATGCCACCTTCGGTCACGGTTGTCTCCTTCACCCTTGCCGTCACGAGCGTACGACTCTCGGCCTGGTCAGGTGTCGTGTGGAATCTCCTCGATCACCTGCGCGCCGAGCTCACGGGCGAGCAGCTGGTGGTGGTCGCCGGCCGCGTCGTCGACCACCGGGTCGTCGCGAGACACGGCACGGTCGGACTGGTGGGCCGCCTGCTCGCGGGGTGAGACCGGCACCGGATGCTCCGTCGTGGCCGGCGGGGCCGGCTGGCGCGACGTCGTCGAGCCGGCGGTCGGGTCGACCACCACCTCGACCCGACGATCCACACCGAGCACGTCGATCAGGGCCTGTCGCAGGACCTCGTCGCAGCCGTTGCGCACGAACGACTCGCGTGCCCCGCCGTTGACGAGTGCGACGGTGAGCGTCCGATCGTCGAGCGCCTGCACGTTGGCGCTCTGGCTCAGCACCATCCAGGCAAACCGGCGCCGGCGCATCACGGCCTCGAGCACGGCCGGCCACAGCCGGCGCACGTCGATCAGCTCCGGACCCTCCCGCAGCGGTGGCGCCTCGGCCGCCGCTGCCGGGCCCGGAGCCGCAGCCGCTTCGGTAGAGGCGACGTCGAGAGCCGTCGCGGTCACATCCGGCGCCGCGACCGTGGACGCAGCGATGGCCATCCGGCGCTCGATGCGATCCAGCCGCGCCTGAACCCCTTCACTGCTCGAGTCTGCGCCGGGCAGCAGCACCCGGGCGCAGATGAGCTCCAGCAGCAGCCGTGGCGCGGTTGCGCCACGGATCTCGTCCAGGCCACGGCTGACGACCTCGGCGGAGCGGGTCAGATCGGCGGTGCCGAAACGCGCCGCCTGGTTCTGGAGGCGGTCGGCCGCGTCGTCGGCCACCTCGAGCAAGCCCTTGCCGACAGCATCAGGAACGGCCGCGACGATGATGAGGTCGCGCAGCCGCTGCAACAGGTCCTCGGCGAAACGGCGCGGCTCCTGACCGCTCTCGATCACCTTGTCGACGGCGGCGAAGACAGACGCCCCGTCACCGGCGGCGAACGCGTCGACAACCTCGTCGAGGAGGGAGTCGGGTGTGTATCCGAGCAGCGCGGTGGTCAGGGCGTACGTCACTCCGTCCTCACCGGCGCCCCCGATCAGCTGGTCGAGCACGCTCAGCGCGTCTCGTACCGACCCTCCCCCGGCCCGGACGACCAGCGGCAACGCGGTCGACTCGATGCCCACCAGCTCACGCCGGCACAGGTCGGCCAGGTAGTCGCTAAGTAGCCGTGGCGGAACCAGGCGGAACGGGTAGTGGTGGGTGCGGGAGCGGATGGTGCCGATCACCTTGTCCGGTTCGGTGGTGGCGAAGACGAACTTGACGTGCGGAGGAGGCTCCTCGACCAGCTTGAGCAGGGCGTTGAAGCCCTGTGCGGTAATCATGTGAGCCTCGTCGAGGATGTAGATCTTGTAGCGGCTGCTGACCGGAGAGAAGAATGCCTTCTCACGCAGTTCGCGTGCGTCGTCGACGCCGTTGTGGCTAGCCGCGTCGATCTCGATCACGTCGATGGAGCCGGGGCCGCCGCGGGCCAGGTCCTCGCAGCTCTGGCACACCCCGCACGGCTCGGCTAGGGGCGCCTTCGCGCAGTTGAGGGCGCGAGCAAGGATCCGCGCGCTCGTGGTCTTGCCGCAGCCTCGTGGGCCCGAGAACAGGTACGCGTGGTGGACCCGGTTGTTGGCCAGAGCCCGCCGCAGCGGAGCGACGACGTGGTCCTGTCCGATCACCTCCGCGAAGGTGTCCGGGCGGTATCGCCGGTACAGGGCGAGCGGTGCGTCCACTCCTGAACCCTAACCAGCGCCACCGACACGCGACAGGTGCCGGCCTTGGCCGGTGGACACCGGGCCGGATCCCGTCCAAGGGACCCCTCGCGCACCCGGTAGAGCCTGCTGACCCTTGCTGCCTTCCGGCCCTGGGGGAGTTGGGCAGGGTGCCGCCGCGCGAGGGGCTGGCAGCCATCGTAGGAGGTCGCGCACCGTCGGCCCAAGCCGGCAGCCCCGCTACCCTGCTCGGCGGAGGATTCGCATAGTGGCCTAGTGCGCACGCTTGGAAAGCGTGTTGGGTGCAAGCCCTCAGGGGTTCGAATCCCCTATCCTCCGCCACCGCCGCCCCAGGGTCGCCAGAGCCTAGAATCGGTCTGGTGATCTTCAAGCGGGTCGGCGAAGACCGCCCCTATCCCGCGCACGGGATGACTCAGCGCGAGTGGGCGGACGTACCACCGCAACAGGTGCGGCTCGACGATTTGGTCACAACCAAGGACCAGCTAGACCTGGCCATGCTGCTTGACGAGGAGTCGACCTTTTTCGGTGACCTGTTCGCCCATGTCGTCTCTTGGCGCGGCGAGCTCTACCTCGAAGACGGCCTGCACCGGGCCTTGCGGGCGGCGCTGCACCAGCGGGAGGTGCTCCACGCCCGGGTACTCGTGCTCACACAGGAAGCCGCCTCGTGAGCCTCAAGACGCCGCTGACGCTGGTGCTGCTGGTGCTCCTGCTCGTCATCGGATCGTTGCTCGGATGGCAGCTGCTGACCCAGGAGGCACCTCCGCTCGACGCCGGGAGCCGGGGCAGCGCCTGCCTAGACCGGCAGCTCGAGTCAGGGACCAAGCTGCGTGCGGGCCAGATCACGGTCAAT
>JACCZI010000308.1 GCA_013696015.1 Nocardioidaceae bacterium | reverse complement strand
TGGCATCCCACTCGGTACGTGTAACGCGGAAGATCTGGCTCGCGCCCTCGTACCAACGGTCGTGGAAGATCCCGAGGTCGCGCATCCCGATGCGCTGGCAGACCCGCTGGGATGGGTCGTTGGTCGTATGTGTGATCGCGTAGATCACGTCGAGGCCGTCGGCGAAGCCTTTGCGCAGCGCACCGCTGGCCGCTTCGGTGGCGAGGCCTCGCCGCCAGGAGTCCGGGTGGAAGTGCCAGCCCACCTCAACCTCGCCATCGCCGTTGGGGACGGGCACGAGGAGCACAGTGCCGGCGACCACCCCGGTCGCGGTGCCCTCCACCGCCCACGACCCGTAGCGAGGGTCGGCGATGAACCGGTCGCGCCACCGGGCGATGCGCTCGACCGCCTCCGCGCGATGCGCCATCACCTTGGGCTCGTCGCCCAACCACTGCGCCACCTCCCAACGGCGCAGCATGTCGAAGAGGCGGTCGGCCTCGTCGTCTCGCCACAGCCGGACCCGGGTCCGTTCCGTCTCGAAGAGAATGACGTCATCGCTCACGGCGGCATCCTGCCCGACGGGGTCGCCCGCCACATCAACGCATCGCAGCGGCACTGTCAGAGGTCACCGCCACTATGCAGGCATGGACACAACGATCGCGCTGGTGGCGCTGCTAGCGCTCGGGGCCGGGCTGGCCGTGGGGGTGCTGGTGGGCAGCGGGCTGCTCAGCCGGGAGCGGCTCTCGGTTACCGACCAGCTGGGCGTGGCCACCAACGCCACCTCGCAGGCGGTGGCTCCGGTCAAGGACAGCCTCGACCGCTTCGACGCGCGACTGCGCGAGCTGGAGGCGAGCGGAGTCGAGTGGCACGCCCGACTCCGGGAACAGGTCGAGTCCGTGCGCCTCAGCGGGGAGTCGCTGCGGCGTGAGACGTCGTCGCTGTCCACCGCACTGCGCCGACCGCAGGTGCGCGGCCGATGGGGCGAGATGCATCTACGGCGAGCGGTCGAGCTGGCGGGTCTGGTCGATCGTTGTGACTTCACCGAGCAGGCCACCGTGCGCGATGGCGACAAGCTGCATCGCCCTGACCTCGTCGTCCACCTGGCCGGCGCCAAGCACGTCGTCGTCGACTCCAAGGTGCCGTTGGACGCGTTCCTGGACGCCACCGCCGCCGACGACCCTGTCGCCGTGCAGGAGCATCTGGTGCGCCATGCCCGACAGGTGCGCACGCACATCGACGGCTTGGCCGCGAAGGCGTACTGGAAGCAGTTCGACGCCACACCCGAGTTCGTCGTGCTGTTCGTCCCCGGTGAGGCGTTCTTGTCGCAGGCTCTGGAGACCGAGCCAGCGCTGCTCGAGTACGCCGCCACACGCCAGGTCGTGCTGGCCACGCCGACCACGCTGATCGCACTGTTGCGCACCGTGGCGCACGCGTGGAGCCAGCACGCACTGTCGCAGAGCGCGCGCGACATCCAAATCATCGGGCGCGAGCTGTACGAGCGGCTTGGCACCCTCGGTGGGCACGTCGACAAGGTGGGGCGTTCCCTGACTGCCGCCGTGAGCAGCTACAACAGCGCGGTTGCGTCGTTGGAGACTCGCGTCCTGGTCTCGGCTCGCCGGATGCGCGACTTCGGGGTGAGTGACGCGGCGTTGGACGGCCCGCGGGCGGTCGACGAGGCGGTCCGGCCGCTGGGGGCACCAGAGCTGCTCGTCGAACCGTCGACGCCTGCCCTGCGCGATGCGGCGCGCCGCGCCGGTTGACCTCTCGGCATCTCCTACCGTGCTGGGGTGGAGCAGACGCACCCGGCGCCTCTTCCGGCCACCCTGCCACGGGTGTTCGAGCACGAGTTGACCGGGAGGGCCGCGGTAGCGCTCGGCTGTGCGCTGCTGGGAGCGAGCGCGTGGATCAACGCGTTGCTGAGCGACCGGCTGGGGGTCTTCTTCGGCGTGTGCTTCGTGCTCACGGCTCTGAGCGTCGCACTCGTCGTCGACAGGGACGGACTGTTCATCGCCGGTGTGTTGCCACCCCTGCTGATGCTGGCCGTCGCCACCGCGGTGGTCGTGGTGTCGCCCGGCGCGGTCGACGCCCCCCACCTCGCCGTGAACGCCGGTGACGTCCAGCGGATCATCGCCGTCATCGTCGACCACGCCCTGGCGTTGGTGCTCGGACACCTGGGAGCGCTCGCGCTCGTCGGCCTCCGCATTCGCGCGTCGTCGACCTAAGCACCGGGCCGGGGCTCAGCCGAGCGGGCTCGAAGGTCGCGGCGCAGCTCTGGAGGCAAGGCAAAGACCAGGCTCTCCTGAGCGGTCTGCACCCGCTCCGCGGCCGGAAAGCCCCGGGCCTGCAACCATCGCAGCACGCCCTGCACCAGGTCCTCCGGCACGGAGGCACCCGACGTCACGCCCACCGTCGACACGCCGTCCAGCCACCGCTGCTCGATGTCACCCTCGTCGTCGACCAGATATGCAGCTGCGGCGCCTGCTTCGAGGGCGACCTCGACGAGCCGGACCGAGTTCGAGCTGTTGTCCGAGCCGACCACCAGCACCAGGTCAGAGTCACGCGCGATCTCTTTCACGGCGACCTGACGGTTCTGCGTCGCGTAGCAGATGTCGTCGCTGGGCGGGTCGATCAGGTGGGGGAAGCGCTCGCGGATCCGGCCGACGGTCTCGAGCGTCTCGTCCACCGACAACGTTGTCTGAGACAGCCAGGCGACCTTGCGAGGATCACGTACCTCGAGGTCGGCGACGTCGTCCGGCCCCTCCACGAGTCTGATGTGCGCAGGCGCCTCACCGGCCGTCCCTTCCACCTCCTCGTGACCTTCGTGACCGATGAGCAGGATCTCGTAGTCCTCACTGGCGAACCGGCGCGCCTCGTAATGCACCTTGGTCACCAACGGACACGTCGCGTCGATCGTCCGCAATGACAACCGCTCCGCCTGAGCGTGCACGGCCGGGGCTACGCCGTGCGCCGAGAACACGACCGTCGCGCCTTCGGGCACCTCGTCCAGCTCCTCGACGAAGATCGCTCCGCGGGCTTCCAGGTCGCGAACGACGTGCTTGTTGTGGACGATCTGCTTGCGTACGTAGACCGGAGCGCCGTACACCTCGAGGGCCTGCTCGACGGTGATGACCGCGCGGTCGACGCCGGCGCAGTAGCCGCGCGGGGCGGCCAGCAGCACCCGACGTTCGGTGGCGTCAGGGGTGCCGGTGGCAGTGTGGGTCGACAAGCTCATGCCTCCATGGTAGGTGCCGGTAGTCGCCCGGACGCCGCGCCGGTGGACGACTCCCCCGACTGTCTGCCCCGCCGCCTAGGCTCTCGGCGTGGCTCTCCAGACCTCCGCCGAGTCGCCGGCACCGGTGCGCCAGATCGCGGCGGCCATGTCGGGCTGGGTCGCGAGGCTGGGTTGGGTGTGGGTCGAGGGCCAGATCTCCCAGCTCAACCTGCGGCAAAGCACCGCCTTCCTCACGCTGCGCGACTCCCACTCCGACATCTCGGTGGCGGTCACCTGCCGACGCAGCCTGGTCGACTCCAGCCCGACCCCGATCACGCAGGGGTTGAGCGTCGTCGTGCACGCCCGACCGCGCTACTACGAGCCACGGGGCACCTTGAGCCTGTACGTCGACACGCTCCGCCCGGTCGGCGTCGGAGAGCTGCTCGCCCGCCTGGAGCAACGACGGCGGTTGCTCGCAGCCGAGGGCCTCTTCGCTGCGGAGCTGAAGCGGGCGCTGCCGTCACTGCCGCGGCGCATCGGCTTGGTGACCGCGCGCGACTCGGCCGCCGAGCGCGACGTGCTCGAGAACGGGCGGCGACGGTGGCCGGGTGTCGAGTTCGCCGTGATGCACACGCTGATGCAGGGCGCCGACTGTGCCCGCCAGGTGATGCAGGCGGTCGCCGGGCTCGACGCCGACGCTGACGTCGAGGTGATCGTGATCGCACGCGGGGGCGGTTCGGTGGAAGACCTGCTGCCGTTCTCCGACGAGGCGCTCATCCGGGCCGTGCATCGGGCCACGACGCCGGTCGTCAGTGCCATCGGGCATGAGCCGGACAATCCGATCCTCGACCTTGTCGCCGACATGCGAGCATCCACTCCCACCGATGCCGCGAAGCGGGTAGTGCCCGACGTGGTTGAGGAGGTGCGGCGGATCCGCCAGCTGCGAGACCGCGCCCGCCGGTGTCTGCACTCGGCCCTCGACCGTGAGTCGCGCGGGCTGTCCGGACTGCGGCAGCGACCCGTGCTGGCCGCGCCGTTGCTGGTGCTCGACGAGCGCCGCGGCGGCGTCCTCGAGCTGCG
>JACCZI010000285.1 GCA_013696015.1 Nocardioidaceae bacterium | reverse complement strand
CTCCCAATGGGGTCGAACCCATTGGGAGTGCCCCTCGGCCATTGGAAGTAAGCCCGAGGCCAGGTTGTCGCTGCGACCTGCCCGAGATGCCGGGCAGGTCGCAGCAGGCGAGGATGGCGGCATGACGTCACCGCTGGACCAGGTGCGATCACGCCTGGGCGCGATGCTGTTCGAGCGCGTAGCCGGCGAGGAAGGACCACAGCGGCGGGAACGCATCCACGGCGCCGCCGGCGCCCGGTGGTTCGACGAGTCGAGCGCGATCTGCCGGGTCCACGCAGACGCCGCCATGTTCGTCGGCGGCCTTCGCGCCCTGCTACTGCAGTCGCTCCACCCGCTGGCGATGACTGCGGTCGCCGGTCACTCGGGCTACAAGGGTGACCCCTGGGGCCGCTTGCAGCGCACCAGCACCTTCTTGGCGACGACGACTTTCGGCACGGCGGCCGACGCCGAGGTGGCGATCGCTCAGGTTCGGGCGATCCACAGTCGCATCCGCGGCACGACGGCCGAAGGCGAGCCGTACGCAGCCTCCGACCCGCACCTGCTCGCCTGGGTGCACGTCGCGGAGGCCGACAGCTTCCTCGTCGCCTACCAGGCCTACGGGGCTCGGCCGCTGGACGAAATCGAGTGCGACGCGTACGTCGCCCAAGTGGCCCGCGTGGGGACGGCCCTCGGCGCCGCGGATCTACCCGCTACCAAGGCCGAGCTCGACGACGCCCTGACGGCGTTCCGGCCCGAGCTGCGCAGCACGCCGGAGGCCCGGGCAGCCGCGCGCTATCTGCTGTTGCACCCGCCCTTGCCGCTGCCCGCGCGCGCCCCCTATGGACTGCTGGGGGCGGCCGCCGTGGGCCTGCTGCCACGATGGGCCCGGTGGCCCTTACGGCTCCCGTGGCTCCCGGTGACCGAAGCCACCGCGGTCCGGGCCGCCGGCCACGTGGCAACGTCGGCCATCCGGTGGGTGGTGAGCCCGTCGGCCGTCACCGACCCCGCACCACGTTGACGAGCGGTTCACCGCGCGCCCACCTGTGCAGCTGCGCGGCCACGAGCTCGTACGCCCGCGGTTTCATAGCCGTGGTGGCCCCGCCGACGTGTGGGGTGATCAGCACTCCTTCGGTGTGCCAGAGCGGATGCTCCCGCGGCAGGGGCTCGGGATCGGTCACGTCGAGCGCGGCCAGCAGCCGCCCCGACCGGCACTCGGCCAGCAACGCATCTGTGTCCACCACGGCTCCCCGCGACACGTTGACCAGCACAGCGGAGTCCGGCATCGCGGCAAGGAACGACCTGTCGACCATCTGGCGGGTTTCGTCAGTCAGCGGCACCAGCAGCACGACCGCGTCTGCCTGCGGCAGGAGACCGGGCAGGGCATCCCACGGGTGAACCCCCGGACGGGCCGAGTGCGCCACCCGTACGATCTCGCACTCGAACGGCGCCAGCCGTCGTTCCAGCGCCGCACCGATGCTGCCGTAGCCGACGATAAGGACCCGGTGGTCGGCGAGGGCCCGCCTCGTCTCGTGCCGCCAGTGCCCGTCCTGCTGCGCTCGGACGAAGTCGGGCAGCCCACGCAGCGTGGCCAGCAGGAGCGTGGCGGCCAGCTCGGCCGTCGACGCGTCGTGGACCCCCCGGGCATTGCACAGCAGGACCCCGGGAGGCAGCAGCGGTAGGACGTTGTCGACTCCGGCGGTCAACGTCTGGAGCACCTCGAGGCGTGGCATCCGCGGCAACAGGTCGGACAGCGGCAGCTCCATGTCGTACGCCGGGACGAAGAACCGCACGTCGCCAACGGTGTCGGTGTCCGGCGGCTCCCCGGCTGCGTAGCGCACGACGTCAAGCTGCTCCGGCAGGTCGCCGAGCTCGTCGGGCGCGAACGGGAGCCAGACCAGCGTCACGTCGCCCGACACTATGCGCAACTGTCACTCACCGCCGATGCCAGGGCGGCGTGAGCGAGTGACGAGCCGGGCGTGCTGCGGCGCTATGACAGGCTGGTGTCGTGGGGTCCCAAAGCGTCGCTCGTCGTCGGACTGTGCTGGCCTGCGCCGCCCTGGCGGTCGCACTCGGCGGGTGTGCATCGGACGACGAGCCCAACCTGGGCGGAGTCGTCGTCTCGCAGCCGGACACGACCACTCCCACCAGTGATCGCAGCAGCGAACCCCCGAGCGAACCTCCGAGTGACCCCCCCGCCGACCTTGCCCCGCCGCCGTCCCCCCGCGTCGCCGGCACCGTCGCGACCGGCCTGACCAGCCCCTGGGACGTCGTGTTCCTGCCCGACGGTGACGCGCTGCTGTCCGAGAGGGACACCGGCCTGGTCAAGCGCATCACGGAGTCCGGGGACGTCGACACGGTCGGTGAGATCTCGGCGTCGGAGCCGTCGTCGGAGGGCGGCCTGCTCGGACTCGCCGTGCACCCGGACTACCCGGAGCAGCCGTACCTCTACGCCTACTACTCCACCGACACCGACAACCGCGTCGTACGGCTGCGCTACGCCCCGGGTGAGCCGTTCGGACCGGAGGATCTGCTGATCGACGGCATCCCCTCGTCGGAGATCCACAACGGTGGACGGATCGCCTTCGGCCCGGACGGCATGCTGTACGTCGCGACCGGAGACGGTTCGACGGGCGAGGTCTCGCAGGACAGGTCTTCCCTGGGGGGCAAGATCCTGCGGCTCACCCCCGAGGGCGACCCGGCGCCGGACAACCCGTTCGGCGACTCGCCGGTGTGGACGTACGGCCACCGCAACGTCCAGGGCATCGACTGGGACGACGCCGGCAACCTCTACGCCAGCGAGTTCGGCCAGGACACCTGGGACGAGCTCAACCTCATCGAGCAGGGCAGCAACTACGGCTGGCCCAAGGTCGAGGGGGCCAGCGACAGGGACAAGGTTTTCACAGACCCCCTGGTGCAGTGGCGCCCCGACGAGGCGTCGCCCTCCGCGGTGGCCTACGCCGACGGCGCCGTCTGGATGGTGGGCCTTGCCGGCGAACGGCTGTGGCGGATCACCGTGACGGACGGCCAGGTCATCGGCCAGCCGGAGGCGTTCTTCACCAGCGAGTACGGGCGGTTGCGCGAGGTGGAGGCGGCGCCGGACGGCTCGCTGTGGCTGGTCACGTCCAACACCGACGGCCGTGGCACGCCGGCGCCGGATGACGACCGCATTCTGCGGCTCGAGCTGCGCTGACCACCCGACTTGTCACTGCGACGCCAGGTCAGAGCCTGGTGTGACAGTGACAAGGCGGGAGTTGATGAGCTCGCGGACGCGGGCGGCGTCAGCCTGGCCACGCATCTCCTTCATCACCGCGCCGATCAGCGCGCCGGCGGCGGCGACCTTGCCGTCGCGCACCTTGGCCGCCACGTCAGGATGGGCCTCGATCGCCCGGTCGACCGCGGCGCCCAGCGCGGTCTCGTCGGACACCACCACGAGCCCTTGCGCGACGACGATCTCCTCCGGTGTGCCCTCACCCGCCAGCAGACCGTCGAAGACCGTGCGCGCCATCTTGTCGTTGATCCGGCCGGCGTCGATCAGCGCCTGCACCTGCGCCACCTGCTCGGGGCTGACGGGCAGCGCCGCCGGCTCGACGCCCTGCTCGTTAGCCCGGCGGGCCAGGTCCGACAGCCACCACTTCTTCGCCGCCGCCGGCGTCGCGCCCGCAGCGATCGTCTGCTCGACGAGCACCAGGGCACCAGCGCCGGCGACGTCGCGCATCTCGAGATCACTGAAGCCCCACCCGGCCTGCAACCGCGCCCAGCGCTCGCGCGGGCCCTCGGGCAGCGTCTCGCGCAGCTCCTCGACCCAGGCCGCATCCGGGGCGATCGGCGCCAGGTCCGGCTCCGGGAAGTAGCGGTAGTCCTCGGCCTGCTCCTTGCTCCGGCCTGGGGTGGTGATGCCGGTGTCCTCGTGCCAGTGCCGCGTCTCCTGGGTCACCGTTCCACCGTCGCCGAGCACGCTGGCCTGCCGGCAGATCTCGTACCGAACGGCCCGCTCGACCGACCGCAGCGAGTTGACGTTCTTGGTCTCGGTCCGGGTCCCGAGCGGCGCATCAGGACCAGGACGCAGCGACACGTTGGCGTCGCAGCGCAGCGAGCCCTGTTCCATGCGTACGTCGGACACCGCGAGGGCGACGAGCAGCTCACGCAGGTGAGCGACGTACGCGCGGGCCACCACAGGCGCGAGGGCGCCGGTCCCGACGATCGGCCTGGTGACGATCTCGACGAGTGGGATGCCGGCGCGGTTGTAGTCCACCAGCGAATGGTGAGCGCCGTGGATGCGGCCGGTGGCACCTCCGACGTGCAGGGACTTACCGGTGTCCTCCTCCATGTGTGCCCGCTCGATCTCGATCCGGTACGAGCGGCCGTCCACCTCCACCTCGGTCCACCCGTCGAATGCGATCGGCTCGTCGTACTGCGAGGTCTGGAAGTTCTTCGGCATGTCGGGATAGAAGTAGTTCTTGCGGGCGAACCGGCACTCAACCGCAACCGTGCAGTTCAGTGCCAGCCCGATGCGGATCGCGGACTCGACCGCGCGCTCGTTGAGCACGGGCAGCGCGCCGGGCAGGCCCAGGCACACCGGACACACCTGCGCGTTGGGCGCCGCACCGAAACCGGTCGGGCAGCCGCAGAACATCTTCGACACCGTGTCGAGCTCGACGTGCACCTCAAGCCCCAGCACGGGGTCGTAACGTTCCAGCGCCTGCTCGTACGAGACCAGCGACGCGACGCTCATGCGCTCAGCTCCAGCTGGGGTGCGCGGTCGAGCAGCGGACCGCCCCAGCGCTCGACCAGCATCGCCTCGACAACGGCGCCGACGCAGTAGAGGCGGTCGTCGGCCTGCGCCGGCGCGAGCACCTGCACACCGGTGGGTAGGCCGTCCTCCTCGGCTAGGCCGCTCGGCACCGAGATGCCCGGAACGCCAGCGAGGTTGGCCGGGATCGTCGCCACGTCGCTGAGGTACATCGCGACCGGGTCGTCGAGCTTCTGGCCGAAGCGGAACGCTGTCGTCGGCGCGGTGGGCGAGACCAAGACGTCCACCTGCTCGAACGCAGCGGCGAAGTCGCGCTGGATGAGCGTGCGGACCTTCTGCGCGGACCCGTAGTAGGCGTCGTAGTAGCCGCTGGACAACGCGTACGTGCCGAGGATGATGCGCCGCTTGACCTCGTCACCAAAGCCGGCCTCCCGGGTCGCTGCCATCACCTGTTCCGCGCTCGGGTCGGCGACTCCGTCAAGGCCGACACGCATGCCGTAGCGCATCGCGTCGAACCGGGCGAGGTTGCTGCTCGCCTCGCTCGGCAGGATCAGGTAGTAGGCAGCGAAGGCGTAGTCGAAGTGCGGACAGGACACCTCGACCACCGTGGCGCCGGCGTCGCTCAGCAGCGCGACCACCTCGTCGAAACGCGCCCGGACGCCGGCCTGGTACCCGTCGCCGCCAAGCTCGCGGACGACGCCCACGCGCAGCCCGGTGACATCGGCGTCTCGCACCGCCTCGACCAGGGGCGGCAGCGGGGCGTCCAGGCTCGTCGAGTCCATCGGGTCGTAGCCGCCGATGACCTCGTGCAGCATCGCCGCGTCCAGGACGGTCCGCGTGACCGGCCCTGCCTGGTCAAGGCTGCTCGCCAGCGCGACGAGCCCGTAGCGCGACACGCCCCCGTACGTCGGCTTGACACCGACCGTGCCGGTGACGGCGCCCGGCTGACGGATCGAGCCGCCGGTGTCCGTGCCCACCGCCAGCGGCGCCTCGTACGCCGCGACCGCCGCCGCCGACCCACCGCCCGAGCCTCCGGGGATGCGGCCCAGGTCCCACGGATTATGCGTCGGGCCGTACGCCGAGTGCTCGGTCGAGGACCCCATCGCGAACTCGTCCATGTTGGTCTTGCCGAGGATCGGCAGGCCGGCCGCCCGCAGGCGGGTGACGACGGTGGCGTCGTACGGCGGCACCCAGCCGGCCAGGATCGCAGAGCCGCAGGTGGTGGGGATCCCGCGCGTCGCCATCACG
>JACCZI010000284.1 GCA_013696015.1 Nocardioidaceae bacterium | reverse complement strand
CTCCCAATGGGTTCGACCCCATTGGGAGTGCCCCTCTCCCAGGTGAACATGGGAACGGGGCACTCGTACGATGAGCCCTTCTACCGGGACGGGAGAAGCCGGACGATGATCACCAACGTGGACTTCGTCTCCATCGACGTTGCCGATCAGCAGCGTGCCAAGGCCTTCTACACCGATGTGCTCGGGTTCGAAGAGGTGACCGACGTTCCGATGGGTGACCCCGATGGTCCCCGCTGGATCGTGCTGCGTCCGCCGGGCTCCGACACCACGGTCGTGCTGTTCCACAACCCGGACGGCGCCGGCGGGTTCGGTCCATGCGTCTTCGACACCGACGACATCGTGGCGACGGCCAAGGACATCGAGGCGGCGGGCGGTGAGATTCTGGAGCAGCCGGCGCTGGCGCCGTGGGGCTCGTGGTGGGCCCGCTTCAGAGACTCCGAGGGCAACGAGATCGGGATGGGCCAGCGCGGATCGGGGGAGCGGTGAGCGAGGCACTGTTGCTTGTCGGCACCCGCAAGGGGTTGTGGATCGGGCATGCTGACGCTGCGCGACAACACTGGGAGTGGGACGAGCCGCGATTTCTGATGGAAGCCGTCTACTCGGTGTGCATCGACACCCGGGGCAGCTCACCCCGGATGTTCGCCGGCTCGACCAGCGAGCACTGGGGACCGCAGGTCTTCCGGTCCGACGACCTCGGGCGGACCTGGACCGAGACCCCCAACGGCGCCATCCGCTTCCCCGAGGACACCGGCCAGGCGTTGGAGCGGGTGTGGCAGATCGAACCGGGCACCGCGTCCGAGCCCGAGGTGGTGTACGCAGGCACCCAGCCGTCGGCGTTGTTCCGGTCGGGGGACCGCGGGGAGACGTTCGCGATCGTGCGGCCGCTGTGGGATCACCCCGACCGGTCCGAGTGGGGCGCAGGATACGGGGGACAGGCCATCCACACGATCGTGCCTCACCCTCGCGAGACAGACCGGATGCTGGTCGCGATGTCGTCCGGTGGCGTCTACCGAACCTTCGACGGAGGCACGTCGTGGGCGCCCGCGAACACCGGGATCAAGGCGTACTTCCTGCCCGACCCCTGGCCGGAGTTCGGGCAGTGCGTTCACAAGATGGCAGCGCACCCCGCGCAGCCGGAGCGCCTGTTCGCGCAGAACCACCACGGGGTCTACCGCACCGACGACGGAGGGGACTCCTGGCAGTCGATCGCCGACGGGCTGCCCAGCGACTTCGGCTTCCCGGTCGTCGTGCACCCGCACCGGCCGGACACGGCCTACCTGTTCCCCCTGGTCGCGGACGGGGAGCGGATCCCGCCGGGCGGTCGGGCCCGGGTGTGGCGCACCGACGACGCTGGCGACACCTGGCGCGAGCTCGGCGACGGCCTGCCGGACGGCTTCTACGCAGCCGTCATGCGCGACGCCATGTGCACCGACACCGCAGACCCCGCGGGCATCTACTGGGGCGCACGAGACGGGTCGGTCTACGCGACCCGCGACGAGGGCGAACACTGGACGCAGGTGGCAGCGCACCTGCCGGACGTCCTCAGCGTCCGCGCGGCGGTGCTCTGAGAAGGCAGACGGCCGCTAGCGTGCGGCCATGACCTGCGCCACGCGCTGGCGATCTCGGTCGGCGCTACTGGTGGTGGCCGCCGCGCTCTGCTCCGCCGGCGCCGCGCCCGTGCCACCGGCACAGGCGGGCTCACCTGCGGGTGGCGGCACGAAGATGGGCACCGTACGGCTGCACCAGAGCCGCCCGGTGTTCGACCGACGCGTCCTCGTCGCCTACTACGGCACGGCCGGGACCAGCTCCCTCGGGGTGCTCGGCGAGGCGCCTCCCGACCAGATCACGCCACGACTGCGCCAGGCGGCCAAGCCCTACGGCCAGACGGGTCGCAGGGTGCGGATCGTCTACGAGCTGATCGTCACGATCGCCGACGCCGACCCTGGCTCCGACGGCAGCTACAGCCACGACATCGCCCAGTCCTCGGTGAAGAAGTACGTCCGGGCAGCCCGCCGGAATCGCGCCCTGCTGATCCTCGACCTGCAGCCCGGTCGCTCGACGTTCCCGACCGTCGCCAAGCGGTTCGCGTGGGCGCTGCGCAAGCCGCACGTCGGTCTCGCGCTCGACCCCGAGTGGCGGATGGGACCCGGCGAGGTGCCCGGGCAGACCGTCGGATCGGTTGCTGCCCGAGAGGTCAACAAGACCTCCGGCTGGCTAGCCGGGCTCGCCCGCCGCCGACACCAACCGCAGAAGGTGCTCATCGTCCACCAGTTCCGCACCGACATGGTCCGGCACATCGGCCGGATCAAGGACCGCACAGGACTCGCCCAGGTGCAGCACGTCGACGGCTTCGGCTCGCAGTCGCAGAAGCTCGCGACGTACCACAACGTCGAGCGCCACAAGCAGTTCCACATGGGCTTCAAGCTCTTCTACGACGAGGACAGCGACCTGTTCCGGCCTCGCGAGGTGCTGCGCCTCAGACCGCGAGTCGAGTACGTCAGCTATCAGTAGCAGCCACCTGGTCGGGTCGACCGGCTGACACACTGCTGCCCATGCCGTATACCGACGACGACGCGGATCTGCGCCTGGTCCAGGAGCGCCATGTCGCCGTGCTGGGTTACGGGGACGATGGGCCCGCGCATGCCCTCTCGCTGCGGGACTCCGGGGTCGACGTGCGTGTGGGTCTCGACGCCGACGCTGGGGACCGACCCCAGGCGGAAGCCGAGGGGCTGCGTGTCGTCACCCCGTACGGAGCCTGCGAGGAGGCCGATCTCGTCGTTGTGCTCGGGCCGGTGTCCGCGCAGCCCGACCTGTACGCCGAAGCGATCAACCCCAACCTGCTCGACGGAGACGCGCTCGTCTTCGCCGTCGGCTCCGTGATCCGCGACGGCCTGCTCTCGGTGCCGGGCGGGGTGGACGTGTGCCTGGTGAGCTCCGTGGCGAACGGCGAGCTCACCCGGCGCGAATACACCGAGGGGCGAGGGTCCCCGGTCCTGCTGGCCGTCGAGCAGGACGCGACCGGGCAGGCGTGGCCGCTCACGCTGTCGTACGCCAAGGCGATGGGCGGGCTGCGCGCCGGAGGAATCCAGACGACGTTTGCCGAAACGGTGGACGCCGCCCGGTTCGGGCAGCAGACGCTGGTCGGGGGCGCCCTGGTCCCGCTGATAGTGGCCGGCTTCCAGACCCTTACCGACGCGGGTTGTTCGGTCGAGGTCGCCTACCTCGAGTGCGTGCACCGGTTGCGGGAAGCCGTCGAGCGGCTGCAACAGCACGGCATCGACCGGCACCGGTCGTCCGGTGCCCCGGTGGTCGGTCCCGATGTGCAGCCGCGGCTGCGCGAGGCGCTCGACCAGATCCGCGCCGGCTCTCACGGCGAGCAGGCAGCCGACACCGACGCCGGTCAGCACCCGATGGATGCGGTAGGGCGTGAGCTGCGTTCGATGATGCCGTGGCTGCGCCACAGCTGACCCGCCGGCCGCGACCGCGGCCGACTCGGATCCAGCAGCGTGGGACCTCGAGCGGCCGTACGCTTGGCTTCTCGCCTCGGGAGGTCCGATGCAGTTTGTGCGCGGCGGCGACCAGCAGACCGACACCCCCATCGAGCCCGGAACCGTGCTGCAGACGCAGGAGCTCGCCACGTGCCCATGAGCCACCTGCCGATGCGACGCAGCCCTGTGCTAGGACCCTGACGTGACCAGGCCCGTCGTTCTCATCGCCGAAGAGCTGTCGCCGGCCGCGCTCGAGGCGTTGGCGCCAGACTTCGAGATCCGCTACTGCAACGGGGCCGATCGCAGCGACCTGCTGGCACAGCTGACCGAGGTCGACGCGCTCCTCGTACGCAGCGCCACGACTGTCGACGCCGAAGTCATCGGCGCGGCCCCACGACTGAAGGTGATAGCCCGAGCGGGTGTCGGTCTCGACAACGTCGACGTGCGTGCCGCCACTGCCGCCGGTGTCATGGTCGTCAACGCGCCCACCTCCACCGTCGTCAGCGCTGCCGAGCTGGCCGTCGGTCTGTTGCTCGCCGCTGCCCGCGCGATCGTCCCGGCAAACATTGCGCTGAAGCGCGGGGAGTGGCAGCGCAGCAGGTACACCGGGAGCGAGGTGTACGACAAGACCGTCGGAGTGTTGGGCCTGGGCAGGATCGGTGTCCTCGTGGCGCAGCGGCTGGCCGCCTTCGGGATGCATGTGCTCGCGTACGACCCGTACGTGCAACCCGGGCGCGCCGCCCAGATGGGGGTCCGCCTGGTCTCACTCGACGACCTGCTGGCGGAGTCCGACTTCATCTCGGTGCACCTGCCGAGGACGCCGGAGACCCTCGGCCTCATCGGCGACGCGCAGCTGCACAAGGTCAAGCCGTCGGTGATCATCGTCAACGCGGCTCGCGGTGGCATCGTCGACGAGGCGGCGCTCTACGACGCGCTGTGCGAGGGTCGCGTGGCCGGTGCTGGGCTCGACGTCTACACGACCGAGCCCTGCACCGACTCACCGCTGTTCGCGTTGGACACCGTGGTCGCCACGCCACATCTCGGCGCGAACACCGAGGAGGCGCAGGAGAAGGCAGGCGTCGCTGTCGCTCGCTCGGTCCGCCTTGCCCTGGCGGGTGAGCTGGTCCCCGACGCCGTCAACGTCCAGGGCGGCGTGATCGCCGAGGATGTCCGCCCCGGCATCCCGCTCACCGAGAAGCTCGGCCGCATCTTCACCGTCCTGGCCGGTGGCATCGCCCAGCAGCTCGACGTCGAGGTCCGCGGCGAGATCACCCAGCACGACGTCACGGTCCTGGAGCTGGCAGCGCTCAAGGGAGTGTTCTGCGACGTGGTCGAGGAGCAGGTGTCCTACGTCAATGCCCCGTTGCTCGCCGTGGAGCGCGGGCTCGAGGTGCGGCTGGTGACCGAGTCGGAGTGCCCAGACCACCGCAACCTGATCACGCTGCGGGGCATCCGCGGCGACGGCACCGCAGTGTCGGTGTCGGGGACGCTGGTGGGTATCGCGCAGCGGGACAGGCTGGTCGAGGTCGACGGGTTCGACATCGAGATCGAGCCGACCGAGCACCTCGCCTTTGTCACCTACGAGGACCGGCCGGGCATGGTGGCAGCCGTCGGCACCGTGCTCGGCGATGCCCAGATCAACATCGCGGGCATGCAGGTGAGCCGCGATCGCCGCGGGGGGCAGGCAATGGTCGCCATGGCGGTCGACTCCGCAATCCCGCCGCGGATCGCCGAGCAGGTGCGCGCGGCGATGGCGGCCAGCGCTGTCCACGTGGTGGATCTGGTGTCGTCATAAGTCTCGGATCGTGGCCCGGGGTACCGTTTCGGTATGACCTCGGACTCGCAGCTGCGTGTCGAGCCCACGTCCGAACCGGTCGCGCCGGAGCAGCGAGCTCAGATCCACGTCGAACCCGGGTTCGGCCGATTCTTCACCGACCATATGGTCACGATGAAATGGACGCCGCAGGCCGACTGGCACGACGGCCGCGTCCACGCGTACGGCCCGCTCCTGCTGGATCCCGCCACCGCGGCGCTGCACTACGCGCAGGAGGTCTTCGAGGGCCTCAAGGCGTACGGACACGACGACGGGTCGGTGTGGACCTTCCGACCGGAGGTCAACGCGCGCCGGTTCCAGCGCTCGGCCCACCGGCTGGCGTTGCCGGAGCTGCCGGAGCACCTGTTCCTCGATGCGGTCGACTCGCTGGTGCGCACCGACCGGGAGTGGGTGCCGCACGGCGCCGAGACCAGCCTCTACATCCGGCCGTTCATGTACGCCTCGGAGGTGTTCCTGGGCGTTCGGCCGGCTCAGCACGTGACGTTGTGCGTGATCGCGTCCCCGGCGGGGCCCTACTTCTCCCACGGACCGGAGCCCGTGACGATCTGGCTGAGCACGGAGTACTCCCGCGCCGGCATCGGTGGCACCGGGGCGGCCAAGTGCGGCGGCAACTACGCCGGCAGCCTGCTGCCGCAGCGGCAGGCCGCCGAGAACGGATGTCATCAGGTGGTCTTCGTCGACTCCGCCGAGCGCACCTGGGTCGAGGAGCTCGGCGGGATGAATCTGTTCTTCGTCCACGACGACGGCACGCTGGTGACACCGGAGCTCGGCGGGACGATCCTCGAGGGGGTCACCCGAGACTCGATCCTGACCCTGGCGGCCGAGTTCGGGCTCAAGGTCGACGAGCGCCGAGTCTCGGTGGAGGAGTGGCGTGACGGGGTGGCGAATGGGCAGATCGTCGAGGTCTTCGCCTGCGGCACCGCCGCGGTCATCACTCCCATCGGCGCCCTGCGCTGGCCCGGAGGTGAGGTGGTCGGCGCTGTCGACGAGGCAGGTGAGGTTGCCCGCATGCTGCGCCGCCGGCTGCTCGACATCCAGTACGGCCGGGCCGAGGACCCGTACGGCTGGATGCACCGCGTCTGCTAGGTCCGACCCGCATGCGGCAACGCGTCGCCGAAGAGCGCGCGTACCGCGCCGACGGCCCCGTCGACGACGATGGTGCTGTCAGCGGCGACTTCCAACACCAGGTCGATAGTGCGGCTGGCGGTGACATCCTCGGCGACCGGCTCGCCGTAGCCCGAGGCGATGTCGTCGAGCTGTAACCGGAACGGAACCGCAAGCTCGAGGACCGTCGCGCCACTGATGCCGAGGTGCTGCAAGGCGGCGACGACGCGGCCGGCGACGCCGATCAGCAGGGCGTCGCACGCCGGCAGCAGCTCGGAGGGAACACCGTGGGCCGTCACCTCCGGCAGACCGAACCGCGTCAGCCCGCGCGTCGTGACCCGGCGGCCGGTGCCCTGCGGCTCGTGGTCGAAGCTGACCAGGTCGCTGATGGCCGTCCGTGCGGCCTCCTCCGAGACCGTGTAGGCGCGCGGCAGTGTGGTGTCCACGACCACGCCGGCGGCTGCCGCGGCTAACACCGCTGCCGCGGCGCGGGTCGCCGTCTCTCCGTCCACGCTGTCGCAGGGACGGTGACGTAGCAGCAGCGCCCAGCCGTACGCCGCCGAGGTCACCAGGTCGCAAGCTCCCGCCGAGCTGCCGGAGGCGCGCAGCAGCTCGATCGGCGGGACGGGCCCTTCGGTGATGCCGTCGAGCGAGCGCAGTCGCAGGTCCCCGATGTGCCGTCCCAGCGCGGCGGCTCGTGCCGTCGCCAGCCCTGCCGCTGACCTGGACACCACGAGATCCGGGTCGTCCACCGCCACTCGGCCGAGGACCAGGTACGTCGCGACCACCGTTGCCGGGATGGGAATGACAAGCGTCCGGTGCACGAGCCGGAGGTTAGCCGGTTGGTGCTCCACGCTGGTTCGACAATGGCTCGACAATGGCTCGACCTTCGGTGGCTCGACTACGGTGACCGGGTGCCGACCTGGGTGTCGCTGTTGCGTGCCGTCAACCTCGGCCACCGCAACAAGCTCAACATGCCGGCCCTGCGGGAGTCGCTCACCCGGCACGGCTTCGATGACGTACGCACCTATGTCCAGAGCGGGAACCTCATCACCCGATCGGCTCACCGCACTCCAGCGGCCGTGGCGGCGGCGGTACACACGTTGATCGCCGACGACTTCGGCATGAACGTCCCGGTCATCGTCCGCAGCGCCGAGCAGATGACTGCGGTGGTTGCGGCCACCCCGTTCGCCGCGGCAGGCGCGCGCCCGACGCACCACCACGTCGTGTTCCTCGGCGCGACGCCGACCGGCGATGCCCGCAAGGCGTTCGAGGCGGTCGACCTTGGCCCGGACCGCGCTGCGGTGATCGGATCGGAGCTGTATGTCTGCTACGCCGACGCCTCGCGGGCGAGCCGCGTCACCGGGGCCGGCCGCCGCCTCGGCGTCGAGGGGACCGCCCGCAACTGGCGGACGGTCACCACCCTGGCCCAGATGACGGCCGAGACCCGTCGATAGGCTCGCCGCGTGCGCATCGCCCGGTTCTCGACCAACGGTGACCCGCGCTTCGGTGTCGTGGGTGACGATGCCGGAACCGCCGTTGTCGGGGTGCTCGAGGGCGACCCGCTCCATAGCCGCCTGCGGCTCTCCGGCGAGAAGCTGCGGCTCGACGCCGTCCGTCTGCTGGCCCCGGTGCTGCCGCGCAGCAAGGTCGTCGGAATCGGGCGCAACTACGCCGCGCACGCCGCCGAGATGGGCAACGACCCGCCGCAGCAGCCTCTGGTGTTCTTCAAGCCCAACACCAGCGTCGTCGGCCCCCACGACGCGATCGTCTATCCAACGCAGACCCGCTCGCTGCACTTCGAGGGTGAGCTTGCCGTCGTCATCAAGCGCATCTGTCGTGACGTCGATGTGAGCGACGTGCCGAAGGTCGTGTACGGCTACACCGTGGGAAATGACGTCACGGCACGCGACCTGCAGGAGCGCGACGGTCAGTGGGCGCGCGCCAAGGGCTTCGACTCCTTCTGCCCGCTCGGCCCGTGGATCGAGACCGAGCTCGATGTCGGCGACCTCGCCGTGACAACGACGTTGAACGGTGAGCGCCGGCAGGACGGGCGCACCGCGCAGATGATCTTCGACGTCCCGACGCTGGTCTCGTACGTCTCGAGCTTCACCACGTTGCTGCCGGGGGACGTCATCCTCACGGGGACACCGGCCGGGGTCGGACCGATGGAAGCCGGTGACGAGGTGGCGGTGACGGTGGAGGGCATCGGAACACTGGCGAATCCGGTGGTGGCCCGTGGTTGAGACCTCCGCCCCGAAGGCGCCGGTGCGGGTGCGGTTCTGCCCGTCACCCACCGGCAACCTGCACGTCGGAAATGTCCGCACGGCCTTGTTCAACTGGGCGTTCGCGCGCCACAACGGTGGCGCCTTCGTGTTCCGCGTCGAAGACACCGACGCCGCTCGCGACAGCGAGGAGTCCTACCGGGGCCTCCTTGACTCCTTGCGTTGGCTCGGTCTGCACTGGGACGAGGGGCCCGAGGCGGGCGGGGACGTCGGCCCCTACCGGCAGTCACAGCGCTTCGACCTCTACGCCGAAGTCGCCGGCGCACTGCGTTCGTCGGCGCGGGCGTATGACTGCTACTGCAGCCACGAGGAGCTCGAACAGCGCCGGGAGGTGGCGCGTGCAGCGGGCCGGCCGAGCGGTTATGACGGGCACTGCCGCGAGCTCAGTGACGCCCAGGTCGCGGCGTACCAGGACCAAGGCAGAAAGCCGGCACTGCGGTTCCGGATGTCGGACACCGCCATCACGTTCACCGACCTGGTGCGTGGGGAGATCACGTTCGAGCCCGAGCACGTTCCCGACTACGTGGTCGTACGCGCCAACGGCCAGCCGTTGTACACCCTGACCAACCCGGTGGACGACGCCACCATGGCCATCAGTCACGTGCTGCGCGGCGAGGATCTGCTGTCATCAACGGCACGCCAGCTGCCGTTGCACCGCGCGCTCGGAGACCTTGGCATCGGCGGCGGCGTGCTCCCGTCGTACGGGCACCTGCCGTTCGTGATGGGCCCGGGGAACCGCAAGCTGTCGAAGCGAGACCCCGGCGGGGGGCTGCTCGGCTACCGCGAACGCGGCTTCCTGCCCGAGGGGCTGCTGAACTACGTGGCGCTGCTCGGCTGGTCGATCGGCGGTGACCGCGAGCTGTTCAGCCTCGACGAGATGGCAGCGGAGTTCCGGATCGAACGGGTGAACCCGAACCCGGCTCAGTTCGATTTGAAGAAGTGTGAGGCGATCAACGGACTGAAGCTGCGCGCGCTGTCGGTCGATGACCTCGCCCGCCGCCTGGTGCCGTACCTGCAGGACATTGGGGCGCTCGGAGCCGCGGCCTCACCGGAGCAGGAGACGCTGCTGCGGGCAGCCACGCCGCTGGTCCAGGAGCGCATGACCGTGTTGTCCGAGGGAGCGCAGATGCTGGGCTTCCTCTTCAGCGACGACACCACCTTCGTGGTGGATGCCGGCGATGCCGTTGCGGTGCTGACAGCCGACGGGAAGGAGGTCGTCGCCGCGTCACGCGAGGCCCTGGCCAGCCTCGACGCCTGGGACACCGCGGCGATCGAGTCCGTCCTGCGCGAGGCTCTGGTCGTGCGGCGCGGCCTCAGACCCAAGAACGCGTTCGGGCCGGTGCGGGTCGCGGTGACCGGCCGGCGGATCTCGCCGCCGCTGTTCGAGTCGCTAGAGCTGCTCGGCCGCGAGCGGTCGCTGGCTCGACTCGGCGCAGCACTGACCCGATGAGCGCTGCTCCGCCGGACCTGCTGCGCGTTGGTGGCCCCGACGGGCGTCCGGTACAGTCTGCGACCGGCTTCCCGCGGTTCCGCAGGTCCCATGGGGTATGGGGTAATTGGCAGCCCGACGGATTCTGGCTCCGTTAGTCTAGGTTCGAGTCCTAGTACCCCAGCTCGGCCGGACACAGTCCGCCGCCACTCTGGCTGGTAGAGTCCAGGCCGTGCCTGGCCCCGTTGTGTAGTGGCCCAGCACGCCGCCCTCTCAAGGCGGTAGCGCCGGTTCGAATCCGGTCGGGGCTACTAACGCAGCCCGGGACCCCCGCGCGGGACCCGGGCTGTGTTGCATCCGTCACCACTGCGGCCATTGCGGACCAACCGCAGCGTCCATGTCCGAAACCCGCCAGAGTGAGAACCGGCGATGCGCCAGGATGGGCACATGACGCGGGGCCTGGTCGCGGACGATCCCGAGCGGTGCTACCGCGCGGTGCGCAGCCGTGACGCACGCTTCGACGGAGTGTTCTTCACAGGCGTCCGCACCACCGGTATCTACTGCCGGCCCTCGTGTCCCGCGGTGACACCTCTCCGGCGCAACGTCTCGTTCTTCGTAACCGCGGCTGCAGCCCACGCGGCCGGACTGCGTGCCTGCCGACGGTGCCTGCCGGACGCCACCCCGGGGTCTCCGGAGTGGAACGTTCGGGCGGATGCCGTCGGCCGGGCGATGCGGCTGATCCGGGACGGTGTCGTCGAGCGCGAGGGCGTCGACGGGCTGGCCAGTCGGCTCGGGTACAGCCGCCGTCATGTCCAGCGCATGCTGCACAGCCACCTCGGCGCCGGCCCGTTGGCCTTGGCACGATCCCAGCGGGCCCACACAGCTCGCACGCTGATCGAGACCACCACCCTGCCCTTCGCGGATGTCGCCTTCGCCGCTGGATTTGCCTCGGTACGCCAGTTCAACGACACGATCCGCGAGGTGTACGCCCGCGCGCCCGGCCAGATGCGTGCCCGTCGTCCCAGAGGCGACGACAGCCGTCCCGGACGGAGTCAGTTGCGACTGCGGCTGGCGGTCCGGCAACCGTTCGACGGCGACGGTCTGGCGGCGTTCCTGGCCGCTCGGGCGGTCCCGGCGGTCGAGGTCGTCACCGAACGTCATTACGCCCGCGTGCTGCGGCTCAGCCACGGCCAGGGTCTGGTAGCCCTCTCCCTGGGCACCGACCACGTCACTGCGGATCTCGACCTGGATGACCTGCGGGACGTCGCCGGCACCGTACAGCGATGCCGTGCGCTGCTCGACCTCGACGCCGACCCGCATGCCATCGGCGAGGTGCTCGGGGCGGACCCGGCGATGGCACCACTGGTCGCCGCACGTGGCGGCCTGCGGGTACCGGGACACGTCGACGGGTTCGAGCTGGCGGTGCGGGCGGTGTTGGGACAGCAGGTATCGGTGGCTCGGGCGCGCACGCTGGCCGGTGACCTGGTCCGGCGCCATGGCCGGGACCTCTCGGGCGGTACGGCGACGATCCGTCATGGCCTGAGCCGGGCCTTCCCGACGCCGGACGCGCTGGCTGCCGCCGACCCCACCACGATGGGAATGCCGGCGTCGCGCGGTCGGGCGGTCGTCGCGCTGGCAACGGCCGTCGCGGCCGGTCAGCTCGACCTGGGACCGGGCGCCGACCGCGACGAAACAGTGTCGACGCTGTTGTCCCTACCGGGCGTGGGCCGGTGGACGGCCGGCTACATCGCGATGCGTGCGCTCGGCGACCCCGACGTGTTCCTCGAAGGCGACGTGGTCGTTCGCGCCGCGATGTCCGTGCTGGGGCTGCCCGCAGCGGGGCGAGCCGCGGCGGCCCATGCGTTCGAGTGGCGACCCTGGCGGTCGTACGCCGTCATGCACCTGTGGCGCCACGCCGCACACCTCTCGAGCTCGACATCTACGAAGGAGCGCCAGTCATGAGCGCAAGCTGGACCACGATGCCATCACCGGTCGGCGACCTGTTGCTGCAGACCGACGGCGAGCACCTCACGTCGATCTCGTTCTCTCCGTTCCACACCCCCGCGTGGCAGGGTCACCTGGCGTCGCCGGTGCTCGAGGCGGCGAAGCGCCAGCTCGAGGAGTACTTCGCAGGGCAGCGTCGCGAGTTCGACGTCGCGCTCGAAGCCGGGGGAACGCCGTTCCAGCAACGAGTCTGGGCGGCACTGCGCGCGATTCCGTACGGCCAGACCGCGTCGTACGGGGAGATCGCGCGCGGTCTGGGACTGCCGGCGGTGGCCTCTCGGGCAGTCGGTGTCGCGAACGGCGCGAACCCGATCCCGATCATGGTGCCTTGCCATCGGGTGATCGGCAGTAACGGTTCGCTGACCGGTTATGCCGGTGGCCTCGAGCGCAAGCACCGGCTGCTGAACCTGGAAATCCCAGGGCTCTACTGAGGAAGGGATTCGAGCCCAGCACCGACTGTGAGTAGGCTGTCCGACGCCGCCAGACGGCAACGCTGGAAGGAAGTTCGTGCGACCCGGGTGCCGCATCACCTTGCCACCTGCTAGGTGCCCATTGTCTAGACGCCGTTCTTTCCCTACGGTTCGACCACTAGTCGAGCGATGGCTCGGCATTGTCTGTGGAAGGGAAGCCAGTGAACAAGAGTCAGTTCATCGAGGCGCTTGCAGCTCACTACGAGGGCAACAAGAGGGCTGCATCCAAGGCCCTGGACTCGGTTGTGGACACGATCTCCCGTGAGGTCGCCAAGGGAGAGAAGGTCGCGATCACCGGCTTCGGAGCCTTCGAGAAGGCAATCCGGCCATCCCGGATGGTGCGCAACCCAGCCACGGGCGCACGGGTCCGCGCCAAGAAGACCGCTGTCCCGAAGTTTCGCGCCGGCGCGGAGCTCAAGGCGGTCGTCTCCGGTGCCAAGAAGCTGCCCAAGCTGAGTGTGGCCAAGGCCACGCCGGCCGCACGCAGCACCAGTGGCAGGTCGGCGCCAGCCGCCAAGTCCAGCGCTGCCAAGAAGGCGTCCAGCACCAGGTCGACGGCCAAGAAGACCACGGCGAAGAAGTCGGCGCCCGCAAAGTCCGCCGCGAAGAAGAGCAGCGCGAAGAAGACCGCGTCGAAGAGCACCACGGCGACGTCGACCGCTCGCAAGTCCGCGCCGACCAAGTCGACGGCGAAGAAGTCGACGGCGAAGAAGTCGACCGCGAGAAAGACCGCCAAGAAGGGCTAGCTGCTAGGGCTAGGGGCGGCTAGGCGAGGCTGCCTCTGCCAGAACCTCTGTGGTCCGGGGCCCGACGCCCAGTCGCACCGCGGCACGCAGGTGGGCCGCCAGGTCGACGTCGCGTCGCAGCGGTTCCAGCCCGGACAGCTCGACCAGCACCGCGCCCCCGGTCAGGTGGTGGTGCAGCGACGCTGGACCGAACGCGGGCCGCAGCGCTGCCCCGGGCGAGGCCGTGAGAGCGGTGCTGCCGACCATCTCGATGTCCGCCAGCACGCTTCGCTCATGGGCTTCGGCACGCCGCAGGAAGCACTCCACGGCGGCTGGTGTGGCGGCCGGCAGATCAGCCGGAAAGACCGCGACAGCGGCTTCCGAACGGTGCTGTCGGACCCATGACATGCCCCGCCGCACCGCGGCGTTCATGCCGGCGAGGTCGTCGGTGACGACGAGGACGTCTGCATCGCCGGGCCAGGGCTGCGGCCACTCGTTGCCGGACGTTACGACCACGACGGTGCCCACCGACAAAGCCGCGGCCACGGCGGCCACGGTGTCGAGGGCAAAGGCGCGCGCCAGCGCCATCCGCTGCGGCTCGTCGACGCCCACGAGCCGAGTCTTGGCCGCTGCGGCAGGCTTGACCGGGACGACAGCCAGCCAAGGTGCGGCGCGCGTCATTGGGCCGATCCTGCCAGCGTCGGCATGAGCGGCCGAAGCCGGTGCCGGAGACCACCTCGAGCCCTTCGGCATGGTCATAGGCTTCGGCCACAGACGGTGAGGAGAGGCTCCGTGGCGGCACGAGACCGAGGACCGTTGCTCACCGCAGCGGTCGTCGTCATCCGGCCACTGCTGATGGTGTTGACGCGACGGGAGTGGCACGGCGCCCAGCACCTGTCCGAGCACGGGTTCGTCCTGGCGGCCAACCACATCTCACATACCGACCCACTGGTGCTGGCCCACTTCGTCAACGACGCGGGGATCCCGCCGCGCTTCCTCGCCAAGGCCGGTGTGCTAGCGGTGCCGGGGCTGGGACGCCTGCTCCGGGCGACAGGTCAGATACCCGTCTATCGTGACAGCGCCGACGCGGTGCTGGCGTTGGGCGAGGCCGTGGCGGCGGTCGAGCGTGGAGAGTGCGTCATCATCTACCCGGAGGGGACGCTGACCCGTGATCCGCAGCTGTGGCCGATGGTGGGCAAGACCGGCGCCGTGCGCATCGCGATCGCGACGGGGTGCGCGGTGATCCCGGTGGCCCAGTGGGGTGCGCAGCAGATCCTCAGGCCCTATGCCAGGGTGCCCAGGCTGCTGCCCCGTGCGACGATCAAGATCAGTGCTGGTCCGCCTGTCGACCTAGACGACCTGCGACGCCAACCGCTCACGACAGCCGTGCTCCGCGAGGGGACTGCCCGCATCATGGCCGCCATCACCGCTCAGCTCCGACCTTTGAGAGGCCCTCAGCCCATGTCCGGACGGGCGGCCGGCTGATGGCAAGGGTGGCGGTCATGGGCGCCGGCACCTGGGGCAGTGCCTTCTCGCTGGTGTTGGCGGACGCAGGTAACGACGTCTCGCTCTGGGCGCGACGCGACGCGGTCTGCGCTGTGATCAACGATCTGCACGAGAATCCCGACTACCTCCCCGACGTGCGGTTGCCGGACACGGTTCGCGCCAGTCACGACCCCGCCGACGTGCTCGAAGGCACGGAGGTGGTGGTCCTGGCGGTGCCGGCCCAGATGTTGCGCAACAACCTGGCGGACTGGGCCCCCAAGATTCCCGACTCTGCCGTGATGGTGAGCCTGATGAAGGGCATCGAGCTCGGCACCCTCAAGCGGATGAGCCAGGTGATCACCGAGCTGACCGATGCCCTTCCCGAGCGGGTGGCGGTCATCACCGGGCCTAACCTCGCCCGTGAGATAGCCGCGCGCCAGCCGGCGGCGAGTGTCGTCGCCTGCACCGACGAACACACGGCCACCTGGCTGCAGTCGCTGTGCCACACGCCGGCGTTTCGGCCGTACACCAACCTGGACGTCGTGGGATGTGAGCTGGGTGGGGCGACCAAGAACGTCATCGCGCTCGCGGTCGGCATGACTGAGGGCCTGGGTTTCGGCGACAACGCCAAGGCCTCCGTCATTACCCGTGGTCTGGCGGAGACCGGGCGCCTTGCCGCCGCCATGGGCGCCGACCCGATGACGCTGGCCGGGTTGGCCGGTCTCGGTGACCTGGTGGCAACCTGCTCGTCACCTCTGTCGCGCAACCGCCAGTTCGGCGTGAAGCTCGGGCAGGGCCATGGCGTCGACGAGATCACCGCGTCCACGCGTACGGTGGCCGAGGGGGTCAGGTCGTGTGAGTCGATCTACGGACTCGCCCGTGAGCGGGGCGTCGACATGCCGATCGTGGAGCACGTCGCAGCCGTCGTGCGTGGCGAGCTCGATGCCGAGCAGCTCGTGGTCTCGCTGGTGTCGCGTTCGGCCAAGCCGGAACGGCATTGAGCGGTCTTCAGCGGGTCAGCTCGTCCAGTGCCGCACCCAGGTCGGCCCACAGGTCCTCGACGTCTTCCACACCCACCGACATCCGCACCAGGCTGTCGGGGATCGTCGCCGGTTCGGACTGCCAGCGGCGCCGCCGCTCGAACGTGGACTCGACCCCGCCCAGGCTGGTGGCATGCACCCACAGCCGCGTCGAGCGGGTGAGCGTGTCAGCGGCCGCGGCCCCGCCTTCGAGCTCGATCGCCACGATTCCGCCGAAGCCGGGGTAACGGACGGCCGACACGGCAGCATGCGCCTGCAGCCGTGGCACCAGGGATCGGGCGTTCAGCTGCGCCCGCTCCACCCGCAGGTGCAGCGTCCGCAGACCTCGCACGGCCAGCCATGTCTCGAGCGTGCCGGGGATGGCGCCCATGAGCCGTCGCTGACCGTCCAGGGCGTCGTACGTCTCGTCGTCCTGCGTGACGACCGCGCCGAGCACGGCGTCGCTGTGACCGGCGAGATACTTGGTCGCCGAGTGCATCACGATGTCGGCGCCGAGCCACAGCGGCTGTTGCAGCAGCGGTGTCGCGAACGTGTTGTCGACGACGACGCGCGCACCAGCGGCGTGGGCCCGCGCCGCGATGGTTTCGATGTCGGCGACCTCGAGCGCGGGATTGGTAGGTGACTCCAGCCACACCATCGCCGCGTCGTCGCACGCCGCCACGACGTCGTCGGTCTCAGCGACGTTGACGACCCGTACCCGAAGCCGACCGCGTTGCTCCAGGGTGGCGAGCTGCTGCAGCGTGCCGAGGTAGGCGTGCCGAGGCGCTACCACCACCTCGCCGGGAGCGACCAGGTCCAACAGCGCCGCCACCGCGGCGAGCCCGGAGGCAAAGGCCAGGGCACGACCGCCCTCGAGCCGGCCGAGCACCGCCTCGAAAGGTTCCCAAGTGGGGTTGGCGTAGCGGCCGTACTCGCGTTTACCTCCGGCGACGAAGACGCTGGCGGGCGTCAGTGGCGTGTTGAGAGGTGCGTCAGGTTCGTGCGGTGGACGGCCGGCGGTGACGGCGATCGTGGCCGGCTGTAACGGAGGAAAGTCGCGGGGGTCACTGAGCATGGCAACCATTCTGCTGCCCCGGCGGCCGGTAGGGTCACCGCGATGATCTCGTCGCAGAACGGCGCCGAGCGGCCCCGCGTAGCGGTGGTGTTCGGGGGGCGCTCCAGCGAGCACGGCGTGTCGTGCCTGACAGCCGGCGAAGTGATCGCGGCGATCGACCACGACCGCTTCGACGTGGTACCGATCGGGATCACGACCGAGGGCCGCTGGGTGCTCGAGTCGAGTCGGCCCGGTCGCTTCGCGATCACCGCGGGGGGGCTGCCGGTGGTCGACCCGGACGGCGCCGCTGTGGCACTGGCGAGCGACTCTGGGCGCGAGCTGGTCGTCAGCGAACCCGGCGCGGTGCCGCACCCGCTCGGTGAGGTCGACGTCGTGCTGCCCCTGCTGCATGGTCCGTGGGGAGAGGACGGCACGATCCAGGGGCTGTTCGAGCTGGCCGGCGTACGTTATGTCGGCGCCGGGGTGCTGGCCAGCGCGGTAGGCATGGACAAGCACTTCATGAAGCTGGTGTTCGCCGCTGCTGGGCTGGCGCAGATGCCGCATATCCTCGTCCGCGCCCAGCAGTGGCAGGTCGACCGCCCGGCGGTGCGTGAGCGCGTCGCCGCCCTCGGCTATCCGGTCTTCGTCAAGCCGGCTCGTGCCGGGTCGAGCTTCGGCATCTCACGCGTCGAAGACCCGGAAGCACTGGACGCGGCGGTGGAGGTGGCTCACCAGTACGACCCGAAGGTGCTCGTGGAGGCGGCGGCTCTCGGTGCCCGCGAGCTCGAGTGCGGGGTCCTGCAGGGCCGAGACGGAGCACCGCCAGAGGCCAGCGTGGTGGGCGAGATCGAGCTGGATAACTCCAGCGGACACACGTTCTACGACTTCGTGGCCAAGTACGTGGACGGCGGCGGCGTGGCGCGGGTGCCCGCCGACGTGCCCGGGGCCGTGGCGCAGGACGTCCGCCGACAGGCGATCGTCGCCTTCGAGGCGCTGGGCTGTGAGGGTCTGGCCCGCGTGGACTTCTTCTGGATGCCCGGCGGGCAGGTGCTGGTCAACGAGATCAACACGATGCCGGGCTTCACGCCGACGTCGATGTTCCCGGCGCTGTGGGCCGCATCGGGACTGGACTATCCGGCGTTGGTGGACCGGCTGCTGTGCCTCGCGCTCGATCGGTCGACCGGCCTGCGCTGAGGAACCGGGCGCTGGCTATCGGCAACGCCCGGCCACCGGGTCAGCGGCTTTCACCGGCGCGGCCAGATCGAGGAGCGGGCCTCCCTCGGGGGCGTACGCCGCCGGCACCGTGACCTCGACCGGAACCTCCCGGTCGATCGTGGTGAAGCGGTAGGCCGCACCGAGATCCTCGGCGTACCAGCCGACGCCGTCCACGACATGGCACGTCGAGGTAGGTCCCAGGCCCACCGCGTCTGTCGTCCCGCAACGCAGGACGATCGCCGGTGTGCCCCAGGCCAGCGCGACACCGTCACTGCTCACGTGGCGGCGAGGTTGGCCGGCGACGCTTTCGGGCGACGCGTCGCGCAGGCTCTCGCACACGGCCGCTGTGGTGCCGTGCAGCGTTGGCGCCGACACGTCCAGCGAGTTCGTGCACGCCGTCATCAGACCCGCGGCCCCACCAGCCAGGCAGAGAGTCGCCGCAATCCGGTGCTTCCCGCGGGTCAGATGTGCACCACGGGACAGGTCAGCGTCCGGGTGATCCCGGGAATGTTCTGCACCTTGGCGACCACCAGCCGGCCGAGCTCGTCGACGTTCGCCGCCTCGGCTCGCACGATCACGTCGTAGGGGCCGGTCACATCCTCTGCGAGGCTGACGCCGGTGACGTCGGCGATGGCCTTGGCGACGTCGGCGGCCTTGCCGATGTCGGTCTGGATGAGGATGTAGGCGTGTACCACCATGGTCGTCCTCCCGCTGCGTCACACGGGCTGGGGACAGCCCCGGGCTTTGGTAGCGGCACACGTTACAGGGCGCGAGCGCGGGCGAGGATGGGAGCATGACGAAGCTATCGGGAACGCTGTCCGAGCTTGGGGAGTTCGCGCTGATCGACGCGCTGCAGTCACTGGTCGCCCCACATGCGGCGGTGCTGCTAGGGCCGGGCGACGACGCCGCGGTGGTCGCGATGCCGGGGCCGCTTCTGGTGAGCTCCGACCTGCTCGTCGAGGGGCGCCACTTCCGGCGCGAGTGGTGCGAGGCCAGCGACGTAGGTCGTCGGGCGG
>JACCZI010000267.1 GCA_013696015.1 Nocardioidaceae bacterium | reverse complement strand
ACGTGGCCTACGCCGTCGTCGAGGCGTTGCTGCTGGAGCTCGCGCACCTCGCAGAGGCCAGCGACGCCGGGCCCCGCCCGCGGGCCCGCCGGGAGCGGGTCAAGCGCCGGGCCGTGCAGCTGATGGGACCGCGGGTCGCCGGCGCCGGGCTGCGCGTCTACCGCCGGCTGCGTCGTTAGCCGGGCGGCACCGGGCGTCGGCGGTCGCGGAACTCGGCTCGGGCATACCGGCCGATCTGCCACGTGGAGTAACCGTCGGTCAGCGCACCCACGCCACCGCCCAGCACAGGGATGCGTCGGCCGACGACGAGGACCGCGTGGCGACCCGCGATCTTGGCCACCATCTCGGTCGTCACCTCCGACGCGATCCGTCGGTCCAGCTCCGGGTCGTGCACCGGTGAGGTCGCGAGCGCCATGGGAGTCGACGGCAGGCGCTTGTTCTTCAGCAGCCCGCGGACGGTGTCCTCACCGAGCAGGCAGGCCAGCACGGCGTTCCGTACCCGGGCGTCGGCGAGGTCGTAGCCGCGCAGGCTGGCGATCCCCGCGACCAGGTGGCATTGCAGCAGCGTCAGGCCGGTGATGTTGGCCGGGATCGACACCGCGAGCGTCACCAGGCCACCGATGTTGGTGACGAAGCCCTCGACGCCGGCCATCCGGACGTGGGACTCGATCAGGTCGCCGACGGCGGCGTCGACGTCACCGTTCGCGGCCCGCAACTTGGCGTCCGCCGCGGCGGCGGCCCCCCTGATGGGTCCAGCGCCGTCGATCGCCCGCTCGAGCACCTCGCGGACGTACGACGACGTCAGCTGGGGTGCCACCTTGAGACCAATCGGGATCAAGGCCCGTGCTGCGGAACTGCGCACACCCATCTGACCTCCTCCTCGATCGCCGCCCAAGCCTACGTGGACCGGGGCCGATACATGTATCGGCATGATGTCGGGGTGCCCGCTCAGCTCCCGCGCTCACGCTGGGAGTTCGACCCGCGCCGGTGGCCGCAGGAGGACGTGGTCGCCGTCGGGGCAGACCTGGCACCTGAAACGCTGATCGCCGCGTACACCTCCGGTGCCTTTCCGATGCCGCTGGCCGATGTCGAACCGATGGTGTGGTGGTCGCCCGAGTGGCGCGGTGTCCTCGAGCCGTCCCAGCTGCGCGTGAGCCGGTCGCTGCGCCAGTCCTGTCGCCGGTACGAGACGACGGTCGATACCGCCTTCGACGACGTGGTAGCCGGTTGCGCGAACCCCGACCGGCAGGGGTCCTGGATCAACGATGCGATCCGTGACGCCTACTGCGAGCTGCACCGGCTGGGCTGGGCGCACTCGGTCGAGTCACGGACACCGGACGGTGACCTGGTGGGCGGGTTGTACGGCATCGCGGCGGGTGGCTTGTTCGCCGGGGAGTCCATGTTTCATCGCCGCCGTGACGCCTCGAAGGTGGCGCTGACTGCGTTGGTCGCGCTGCTGCAGGACGACGATGCCGGCGAGCGCCTGGTCGACGTCCAGTGGTGGACCCCGCACCTGGGCAGCCTGGGGGCGCGAGAGATCTCGCGCGACGTGTACCTCACTCGGCTCGAGGTCCTGCTGCGGATGCCGTTGCCGCCGATCTGGCGGTGAGCGGCCTTGAGGCAGACTGGTAGCCATGCCTGAGCTGCCCGAGGTCGAGGCGCTGGCCACAGACCTGCGTGCTCGACTCGATGGTCGGGCCTTCGCCCGGGTCCGACCAGTCGCGTTCAGCGCGTTGAAGACGTTCGACCCGCCGCTCGACGCGCTGGCCGGCCTGTTCGTGGCGGGCGTCGGCCGGCACGGCAAGTTCCTCGACATCGACCTCGGCGGTCTGCATTTCGTCACCCATCTGGCGCGAGCCGGCTGGCTGCGTTGGCACGACCAGGTGCCCGAGGCGCCGCCGCGCCCGGGCAAGGGGCCGTTGGCCATGCGGGTTGAGCTCGACGACGGAAGCGGCTTCGACCTCACCGAGGCGGGCACACAGAAGCGGTTGGCCGTCTACGCCGTACGTGACCCGATGCAGTTGCCGGGTGTGGCGCGGCTGGGCCCGGACCCGCTCGCGGACGACTTCACCCCGCAGGTGCTCGCCGAGCTGCTGTCCGCCGCCGGCCGGGCGCAGGTCAAGGGGGTGCTCCGCGACCAGTCGGTGGTAGCCGGCATCGGCAACGCATACTCCGACGAGATCCTGCACGTCGCGAGGATGTCCCCGTTCAAGCCGGCCAGCAGCGTGTTGGGCGAAGACCTCCCGAGGTTGTACGCCGCGATCGGTGACACCCTGCGGCAGGCGGTCGCCCGCTCGGAGGGGCTGGCAGCCTCGGAGCTGAAGCGCGAGAAGAAGTCGGGACTGCGCGTGCACGGCCGCGCCGGCCTGCCCTGCCCGGCATGCGGCGACACGGTGGCGGAGGTGTCGTTCGCGAGCTCGTCGCTGCAGTACTGCCCGACCTGTCAGACGGGCGGCAAGCCGCTGGCCGACCGGCGCATGTCCCGGCTGCTGAAGTAGCGACACGCTACCGCTGGCTAGACACGTCTAGCGTTTGCGCTAGACACGTGGATACAGTCCGAGCGTGGATCCCGTGCGCAACCCGTACGCCCCGGGGGCGGGTCAGCGCCCGCCGGAGCTCGCCGGACGTGACGCACAGCTGCGGCAGTTCGACGTCACGCTCGAACGGGTGGCGGCCGGCCGGCCGGAACGGTCGATGGTGCTGTCTGGACTGCGGGGGGTCGGCAAGACCGTGCTGCTCAACGCGCTTCGGTCGCAGGCCGTGCAACGGGCGTGGGGGACCGGCAAGATGGAGGCCCGGCCCGAGCACGGGGTCCGGATCGGTGTCGCACAGGCAGTGCATGCCGCCGTCCGCGAGGTGGCCCGCCGCCACCGCGACCCGGACCGGGTCGACGCGGTGGCCGCCGTCGTGAAGGCGTTCGCACTGCGCACCGCCGCCCCGGAGCGGCGCGGGGCGCGTTGGCACCCTCCTATCGATGTCGCAGCGGCCAAGGGGCGGGCAGACTCCGGTGACCTCGAGCTGGATCTGGTGGAGCTGTTCGGTGACGTTGCCGAGCTGGCCGGCGACCTGGGCGTGGGAATCGCGGTGTTCGTCGACGAGATGCAAGACCTCGGCCCGGCCGATCTGGCCGCCCTGTGCGGAGCCTGCCACGACGTTAGCCAGGCCGGCGCCCCGCTGATCGTCGTCGGGGCCGGACTACCACACCTGCCGACGGCTCTGAGCGCCAGCAAGTCCTATGCCGAACGACTCTTCCGCTACGTCGTCGTCGACCGGCTGGCCCGCGAGGCGGCCGACCGGGCGCTGATGGTGCCGGCTTCGACCGAGGGCGTCAGCTTCAACGCCGAGGCGCTCACGGAGCTGTACCGGCTCACCGACGGCTACCCGTACTTCGTCCAGGCCTACGGCAAGGCGACGTGGGACGTCGCGCCCGACACTCCGATCCGGGTCGCCGACGTGCGGGAGGCGGCTCCGGCTGCGGAAGACGAGCTGGCCGTCGGCTTCTTCGGTGCTCGATACGAGCGGGCCACGCCGGCCGAACGCGACTACATGCGCGCAATGGCCGATCTCAACGCCGACAGCGACGACGGTGTCGTCTCAACGTCGGACGTCGCCGACGTCCTGCGCCGCAGGCCACAGAGCCTTTCCCCGGCCCGCGACGGGTTGATCAAGAAGGGCCTGGTCTTCGCATCCGCACGTGGGTCCGTGGCCTTCACGGTGCCACAGTTCGGCAGCTACCTGCGCCGGCAACGAGGCTGAGCGAAGCGCCTCGTGCGGCGGTACAGATACGCTCGACCGAACACCGGAGCAGTCGGTGGAGAGGGGCCCGTTCATGCAGTGCCCGCGCTGCGGCGCTGACAACCTCCCAACTGTCACCGCATGCGTCCGTTGCGGTCTGCCCGCCTATCCCCCGAGCGGGCGCTATCCCTACCCGACTGGCGGGGGGCCTGTCGTACTCCCAGGTCTGACGTCCGCGAGGGGCACGCCGCTGGCCACCATCGCGACTGTGCTGGCGGTGCTGGGCGCGCTGGCGTCGCTCGGGTACGGCTTGTACGCGCTGATCGCTCGCCGCGCCATCTACCTGGACATCTCCGACGACCCGTCGTCGGTGTCGAGCGCTGACGCAGCGTTGAGCGACACGCTCAACGCGGTGCTGTTGTGGGTCGCTGTCGCGCTGGTGGTGCTTGCGATGGTGCTCTGGCTGGTCTCGGTGGTCTCGGTCCGCCGTGGCCGTGGCGGGCTCGGGCTGACCGGGCTCACTCTGGCTCTGCTCGGCGGCTCCGCAGCAGTCGTCGGTGCCGTGCTGCTCACCGGTGTCGACTCCGCGACCACCGCTGACGACGGTGCGGTCGCTTACGTCGCGATCGGGACCGGCTTCCTCGCAATGGCGCTCGGTCTGCTTTGCGGTGCGATGGCGTTACATCACCAGCCCCTGGAGCCGATGTCCCCGCCGTATGGCACTGGCCCCTACGCGAACCAGTACTCCGACCCCTACGGCCCTCCGTCAGGTCCTGTTGCGCCATGACACTCAACCGGAGGGGGCGACCGGCAATCGTCGCCCACCGCGGAGCCAGCGGCATGCTCGCCGAGCACACGCTCGCCGCCTACCTGCAGGCGTTGGACGAGGGCGCCGACGCCCTCGAGTGCGATGTGCGGCTCACCGCCGATGGTCACCTAGTCTGCGTCCACGACCGCAGGGTGGAGCGCACCTCGGACGGCCGTGGCGTGGTCTCAACGCTCGAGCTGACGGAGCTCCACGCCCTCGACTTCGGGTCGTGGAAAGACCCATGGCGCGAGTTCGACGACGAGGCCGACGACGACCCGGGCAGGTACCGGGTTCTGACGCTCGAGGCGTTGCTACGCGCGGTGCTCGACCGCGGTCGGGCGGTCGAGCTGGCCGTCGAGACCAAGCATCCGACCCGCTACGCCGGTCTGGTGGAGCAGCGGCTGGTCGAGCTGCTCGCCCAGTTCGACCTCCACGAGGCACGCCCTGGCGATGCGGTGCAGGTGCGGGCCATGAGCTTCTCGTGGCTGTCGCTGCGCAGGCTACGTGACCGAGCACCGAGGTTGCCCTTTGTATTCTTGATGGATCGGGTGCCGTTGCGTTTCCGCGACGGCACCCTGCCCCTCGGCTGCCGGGTCGGCGGTGCCGCCATTCCCATCGTGCGGGCGCACCCGCGCTTTGTCCAGCGGCTGCATTCTCGGGGCAACGAGGTGCACGTATTCACCGTCAACCTGGCTGCCGACATCGAGCTCTGCCTCGACCTCGGTGTCGATGCGATCATCACCGACCAGCCCGCTGACACGCTTGCGTTGGTGCAAAAACTGGCTTGACCGGTCCGCTCCTGTCCCGGCGCTGGGTGTTTTCAGCCCATCTCAATCGGGTATGACGCACGATGTGGAGCGCGCAGAGCAGGTGCGTGTGCCCTTCGCGACTTCGGCGGCGCGGACAGCTCGGCATCACCTGTCTGCGTTCCTGCACGACCAGCATCTCGCACAGCAACTCATGGACGACGCGCTCGTGGTCATCTCGGAGCTGGTGACCAACGCCGTACGACATGCCACCCCGCAGCAGGACGGTGAGCTCGGTGTCTCGTGGGTGCTCGACGACGGATGTCTCGTTCTCGCGGTCGAGGACGGCGGCTCGACCCGGCTGCCTGGAGCGTTGTCGGCGGACAACGTCGATGAGGTCGGGCGGGGCCTGTCGATCGTCTCGACGCTTACCCGCCGCTGGTGGGTCGAAGCACATGGCTCCGACGTCCGGGTCAGTGCTCTTCTCGATGCCGGCTGAGGGTTGCGCCGAGCCGACTAGGGTTGCCGCCGAGCTGGTTCGCCCGACGTCGTGAAGGGATCCGGATGGCCAAGCGTCCACACCTCCCCGCCGAGGCCTCGACCGAAGCCGGAGTCGGGCCGCGGCAGCCGTGCCCGTGCGGTTCCGGAAAGCGGTACAAGGCATGCCACGGCAGCGGCGGTTCACCGTACGTGATACGCACCTTCGCCGGTCTTCCGGGCGAATGCGACTGGGTGGCGATGCGCGAGATCGTGCCCGCCGCCACTGCCGAGTTGCACCTCGCAGCCGACGCTGCGAACGGTCGATACGTCCAGCTCTGCTCGCTGCTGCCCATGGCGCTGCCGGCTCTGGTGCGCCAAGACGGTGCGGTGTGGCTGGGACTGCACGTGCAGCACAACTACGGCGACATCAGTCGCGATCTGGCGGCAGCCCTGCAGCAGGCCCTCGGTGCGGACCCAGGTGCACAAATCACGATGACCGCCGACGCCGGCCCGGGGCCACGGATGCAGGATCTCGTCGACAGCTCCGCGCCGCTCGCGGTGACGGTCCACGATGGCTACGACTTCTGGGTCGCCGGCCTCGACGACCCGGGCGGCCAGATCGCGGCGTCGCTGGAGACCGCCAACGCAGCGGCTGCACCGACGTCACGGTTGACCGGTGTCGACGCCGCGTACTGGACCCGGCTCGGCGACAAGGAGTTTCTGCGCTGGGTCATGCCGCACGACGAGGACCGGCTGCTCGCAGCTCTTGCCCGCATGCACGTACGTGGTGACGACACGCTGGTCGCCGAGGGGCGGCTGATCGGCTCCTTTCGAGCGCACGGGCTGCTGGTCCCGGTGTGGGAGCTGCCGGTTGGCACCGGCGCCGCTGCGGTGGAGGAGCCGGCGCAACGGATCGCACAGCGACTCGACGAAGCCCTGGCCGAGACAGCCCCGCTGTCCGCCGAGGAACGTGCTGCTCGAAGCGGGCTGGCCAACCGGCAGCTGACTATCCGCTGACGGCGGCAGCGAGACTCGTTCGCTTGCGCGTGAATGAACGCGCAATTACGCTGGGACGAGCCCGGTCGTCGTTGTTTCCCCCGTCAGCGACGGCCGGGCAACCCATGTCCGCACTGCTCGCAGCCTGAGCATGCGGCCGCTGTAAACACACCGCCAACGGCACTCGACATCAGCGGCCTACAACGAGCTGGGGCCGATCGAGACGATGTGGAGACGAAGGGACTCGAACCCTCAACCCCCGCCTTGCAAAGGCGGTGCTCTGCCAGTTGAGCTACGTCCCCTGGCCACGAAGCGGTTCAGCGGGCCGGCTTGACATTGTCCGTGGCCGCCGCCCAGAGGTCGGCCTCGGCGCGGCTGGCGTTCGCGCGACGCAGCGCCCAGACGCCACCGACCGCTGCAGCGACTGCCAGGAGCTTCTTCATTGTGCTCACCTCGGGAGCTCGACAGTGGGCCTAAGAGGACTTGAACCTCTGACCTCTTCCTTATCAGGGAAGCGCTCTAACCGTCTGAGCTATAGGCCCCCGCGGACGCCGACTGCGGGCCACGGCAGGTTATCCCATCGCCACCACCCGCCCAACCGGCCGGTGGTGTCGAGGGCTGCGGTGGTCACCGGGTCTCGGCGAGAGTGACCTCGAAGCCGCCGAGCAGCGCTGCTACAAGGTTGTACAGGAAGGCGCCGAGCGTCGCGATCGCGGTGATGAGGATGACATCTGCGACGGCAACGATCATCGTCAGCCCGAGGACACGTCCGATGCCGACGTAGTTGGTCACGTCGAAGTCGCTGGCGTTGTCGGACAGGATCGAAGCCATCGCCGAGTTGATCGAGTCCCAGACCCCGGCGGCCCCCAGCACCGCCCAGACGATCGTGACGGCGACGACGGTGACGATCGCCAGGGCGATTGACAGCGCGAACGCGACCTTCATGACCGACCAGGGGTCGACCCGAACGATGCGCAGCCGAGCGCGGCGCGGTCGCGGTGAGGCAGCTGCCGGTGGAGCCGATGTGGTGGCAGTCTCGGGAGCGCTCGACGTACTTACGGCGGCCGGGGCACTCGCCGGGCGCTGCGGTGGCGCGGTGGACGGCGATGCGACCCTGGGCAGGTCGGTCGTCGGCGGTCCGCCCACCCCTCCTGGTCGGGGTTCAGGGGCCTGGTGGCGCGGCCGGTGTGCGGGCTGCCGCACCGGCGCTGCGGTCGCCTGGCCGCTACCAGCGTGGGTGGGAC
>JACCZI010000266.1 GCA_013696015.1 Nocardioidaceae bacterium | reverse complement strand
GGGCTGCGGCCCGACTCGCGCCCCGGGCTCGCCCATCTGGTCGGCCCCAGCGAGCAGCACGGGCTGTGGGTCAACACCGTGCCGGAGGCCAAGACGGTCAAGCACCGCGTCCACCTCGACGTGCACGCGCGCAGCGTGGCGGAGTACGAACGCCTGGGCGCAACCGTCCTCGATGCGGAGTCGTTCCGCTGGACGGTGATGGCCGACCCGGAGGGCGGTGAGTTCTGCGTGTTCGTGCGCGACGAGGTGCCGGACTACCGGCTGTACGAAGTCGGCGTCGACGCCGTCGACTCCAGCGCGATCGCGCAGTGGTGGGGCCAGGTGTTCGACGCGCCGGTGGTCCACGACGAGCGCGGCTTCTCCTGGGTTCATCGGATCAAGGGCATGCCCTTCGAGTCGCTCGATTTCGCCCCGGTCGCCGAGCCCAAGACGGCCAAGAACCGCATCCACTGGGACGTCCAGGCCGCTGCCGACGCTCTCGTGGCAGCCGGGGCTCGCGTGCTGCGCGCTCGCGACGACGAGATCGGCTGGACGGTGATGGCCGACCCGGAGGGCAACGAGTTCTGTGCGTTCTCCGACTGATCCGTCACGGGATGGTGGGGTAGAGCGAGCGTCGGCCGAGCGTGTGCCCGTCCCCGCCCCGGTAGACGACCGAGACCGGCATCACGTCTTTGTTCCGGGCGACGAACAAGGGGGTGGGCCAACCCCGAAGGAGGTAACGGTCGGCCATGATCTGGGAGCCGTCGGTGTACCTCACGAGCGCGGTGTCCGCCTCGGACGACGTGATGTCGACGAGAAGCGTCTGGCTGGCCAGCGTCCCGATCAGCGACCCACGCAACACTGTGAGAGGGCCTTGGGCGAGGACCCGACCGTCGCGCGGGGGCGGCAGGAAAGCCACCACCGCCTCCGGCCCCAGATCGGACAGCCGGACGCCCAGCGGGGCGACGAGGACGCAGACCGCCCGGAGCCCGAAACCCGACAGCAGCGGAGTACCGGTGCACGGCACGGCGAGCAGAGTCGCCGGACCGTCGGGGAGCGCCGTCGGCATGATCGCCGTCGTCCGGCCGCTGAGCTCGAAGCCGGCGAGCACGACGCCGCGAGCGACGCGCTGTCGAGGTGGGGACAACAACGACCCGGCGCCGCGAACCTCGGGTGTGAGGACCGCATTGGGGTCACCGCCGTTGAGGTACGGGTCGTTCGGGAAGAGCATTCCGCTGCGCTCGGCGTGGAGCATCTTGCGAGGGCCGTCGTCCGGCCACACCATGCCTGCGGCGACGATCAGCAGGGCGACCACGGCCGCCGCTGCCGTCGCGCGCCACCGACCTCGGCGCCGAGCGCCTCGCTGCGTCTGCAGCTGATGCTGCGTCGACTCAACCAGCGCACCGAGGTCTACGTCATGCAGGTCAAGCTCGGCCCGGTCGAGCCAGCCCTGGAGGCGCGCGTCGTCGTGGACGGCAGGAACGCCTCGCGAGCCGACTGTCCGTGCCGCGATGAGCAGGTCCTCATGGGCGTCTTGGCCGCAATTCCTCCGCTGGAGAGTCGACGCCATCGACGCAGCGGCGGCAACCTCCGGATGGTCGACTCCGAGCAGGTACGCCAGTCGGGTCAGCCGCGCGCCGTGCGTGTGCACGAAGGCGGCGATCTCGCCAACACCCGGCCTGCTCACCCGCACCTCACCAGCCTGACATCCGACGTCAAGCGTCGTCGTCTCACGGGGTCGCCGTGTATAACGACCGGTGCCTGACCGCGCCCTTCTCGCGGACGATGTAGGTGATCTCGGCGACGCTGTCGTCGTCGACAGCGACGAACAGCGCGACCTCCGAGCGCGGGACGCTGTAGCGGTTCGCCAGCACCTGTTTGCTGTCGGCCAGCGTCACGAAGGCGTGGTCGATCCGAGACGACGTCACCTCGAGCAGCAGGTTCCGGCCTTGGAAGTCTTCGACGACGGTCTGGCGCAACGTCAGCGGTGTGTCGCTGCTCAGCAACCGGTCACGCCGCGGTGCACGCATGACGGCGACCAGGTCGGACTCGTCAACCAGCAGGAACGACTCCCCGTCCGGAACAGCGAGTACGGCCACCACGTGGTCGCCACTGGAGTTGGTTCCCTCGATCGCGAGCATCGTCGCCGGGCCAGCCGCGACCTCGACGCGGGCGATGGCGAGCGCCGGTCCGTGCAGGAGCACATCGGCCACCGCCACCACGCCCTTCTGGGACCGCAGCTCCGCGGGCAGCCTCAACGAGCCCGCCGGCGGAAGGTCGACCAATGTGACACCCTCGCTCGCAACCGGCTCCTCGGAGGTCAGCCGACCCAGGCCGTCGGGTTGCGACGGCGGCTGCTCGTCGCCGATCACTGCGCTGACGGCGGCGATCGCCAACACCGCAGCGGCAACGCCGAGCCCCGTACGACGCCTGGTGGCGCTGCGCCGGGTGCGCTGGATCTCCAGCTCTCGTCCCGTCTCCGCCCGCAACGCATCGACATCGACCTCGCACGCAGATGCCTCGGCGCGGTCCAGCCAGCCCTGGAGCCGTACGTCCTCGTGCACCGGTGGACGGCCGAGCGAGCCCACCGACCGAGCGGCGGTCAGTAGGTCGTCGTGTGCATCGCCATGCCGGCCCCACCGCAACAATGTCGATGCCATCGCCGCCGCAGCCGCCCGGTGCGGGTCATCGGCGCCGAGCAGGTGCCCGAGGCGGACCAGCCGGGTGCCGTGTGTGTGCACGAACGCCGCGACAACCTCCTCACGACTGTCGGCCACCGCCACCGAGCCAGCCTCGCACCTCGCGGGACGACGCGCCGAGGATCCCCGTCATCGCTGGGCCATGTCTCCTGACGTTATGAGTATTCGTCGTGGTCATCGGCGGGACGTAACCCCCGAGATCATGTCTCGACTGCCGTCGCTCATGTTGTGCAGCCGGGACCGGGCGACGAACACCCGGAAGAACGCCTCCTCGGCGACGTCCTACGGGTCGGTGGCGCCGATCAGCGCCGCCAGCGGCGGACCCCACCGCGGACCTCACACCCGTGCTACGCCTGGGCCGCCCGATGGTTGCCACGACACGACACAATGGCAGCCATGCCGCCAGCCCAACCTGTGCTCGACCTGTCCGCCGACGTCGTTGCGGT
>JACCZI010000247.1 GCA_013696015.1 Nocardioidaceae bacterium | reverse complement strand
TGGCGATGCCGCGCTCCGTGAGCGCGGTGAGGGCCCGCAGGTAGACAGGCAGTCGCGCCACGGTCGCTTCGGGGATGCCACGGGCCGAGCCCGACCCTGGCTCGGCTGGGTCGCGGGGACGCGCTTGGCTCACGATGCTCCGATGTCGCCCGGTGGACGAGGTGGCGGAAACCACTGTAAGAGCTTGTGAACGCGAGAACAAAATCGACGCCGGCGCTCGTCGACCCGGCCATGACCGCCTGAGGTCACGAGCCCAGCGCGGCTCGCAGCCTGACGGGGTCCACCCGCCAGAAGTCGTGCTGCCGGCCGTCCACGAACGTGACCGGGATCTGCTCGCCGAACCGGTGCAGCAGAGCGGGGTCGGTGCTGATGTCGACCTCGCTCCAGCCGACGGCCACCGACGCGCACACGGCGGCGACCACGGTCCGTGCCTCGTCGCACAGGTGGCAGCCGGGCTTGCCGTAAAGGAGGACCCGATGTGGTCGGGACCCCGGTTCCATCACCGCATCCTGCCACCGATACGTGGTGCCGCTTCACCTTCTGACACATGGTGTCAATTCACCTTCCGCGAGGGGTGGGCAGCCAGCGGCGCAACGCATATGCTCCGAGGAGTCGGTCCCTGCTATGGCTACTCGCCGACAGGGAGGAGCGCGATGCGACCGTCTCGCGCCCCCTCGACGCGAGCAGCCGCTGGATTGGCGGCGCTGCGCGAGACAGTAATTTGCCTGCGATGGGCGCAGACCTACGGTGGCCTGGCTCCGGCGGGCGCCGGCCGCGCCGCGCTTGACTCGTACCTGCTCATGGCGCCCGACGCGGTGCCGACCTCTCCCCCGTCGACCGGCGGCCCTGGAGGTCTCCCGGACAGCGACGCCGATGCGCTCCGTATCGCGGCCCTTGTCGACCTGGCTCGAGCCGGCGACAGGGAGGCGTTCGGCCAGCTCTACGACCACTACGTCGATGGCATCTACCGCTTCGTGTACTACAAGGTCTTCAGCCAGAGCCTTGCTGAGGAGCTGACCGGTGACACCTTTGAGCGAGCGCTGGGCGCCATCGGTTCGTTCCAGTGGCAGGGCAAGGACTTCGGCGCCTGGCTGACAACCATCGCGCGCAACCTCGTGCTGGATCACCACAAGTCGAGCCGCTCCCGGTTGGAGAAGGTGTTCGACGTCCTGCCGGAGTCCCGCGACGCCGCGCAAGGTCCAGAGGCCGACGCGCTCGCGACGTTGACCAGCGAGCTGCTCGTCCGAGCGCTGAGCGAGCTGCGCAGCGACCATCGTGACTGCCTGGTGATGCGGTTCTTGCAGGGCTTGTCCATCACCGAGACGGCGAAGGCGATGGGGCGCAGCGAGGGGTCGGTCAAGCAGCTGCAGCTGAGAGCGGTCCGCAACCTGGCCAGGATCTTGCCGGAAGACATCCGATGAGCGGCGGCGTGGTGACGGCGACCACAACCTCAGGCGTAACTCCAGTGCCCTGCTGCTCGTTGAGACGGGTAGTCCGAGTCTCACATCGACCGAGGAAGCCGCGATGAGCCCGCTGATTCCGACGCGTCGCGTCGAGGAGTTCGCGGCTGCCGTCGACGGTCGGGCGACGCGCAGACACGTGGCGGTCAGTGGGCTCGACGAGCTCGTGGCGCTCGTCGAGTCGGTCCGCCGGGTGGACTCGCCGCCGATGCGGGTCGGCTTCGTCGCCGAGCTGAGGGCCGACCTGCTCGTCGAGGCCGAACGGGTGCTGGTGCCGACGCCGACGCCGGTTCCAGTGCGCAATGCGGAGCGGCGGCGGGGCCGCCGCCTGGCCGTTGCGGCGTCAACCTTCGTGGTCGCGGGCAGCGGCGTCGGGTTGGTCACGTCCAGCGCGTATGCACTGCCGGGCGAGATGCTCTACCCGGTCAAGCGGGCGACCGAGCGGATCAACCTGTTCATCCACACCGACGCCGTCGACGACGGCCGGATCCTTCTCGGCAACGCCACGACGCGGCTCGACGAGGTGAGCGCCCTGCTCGAGCAGGGCGGCGACGTCGACGAGCTCGTGGCAGCGACGCTCAACGACTTCGCCGTCGACGCAACGCGAGGCGGTGACATCCTGCTGGACTCGTACCAAGAGACCGCAGAGCCCGCCGACCTCGAGATCCTGCGTGGGTTCGCGCAGGAGTCGGCGGCCATGATCGAGGGGTTGCCGTTGTTGCCGCCCTCGTCCTCGCAGGCACTCTCCAAAGCCGCGACGGTGGTCACCGACCTCGACGGTGCTGCTGTGGCGGCCTGCCCGCAGTGCGGGGACGGGGATCCGGTCATCAACCTGGGGCCTGACGTCGTCCTCAGCTCGCAGGAAATCGACCCAAATCGGCTCGACCAGGGGAGCGGCCAGGGCAACACGCCGGGACAGCCGTCGGGTCCTGGCAGCGAAGACAATGGGGCCGGTGGCCAGGACGACGCGTCTGACGTTCCACCATCCGACGTCCCCCCGACCGACACCCCGCCGGTCAGCGAGCTGCCAGGCGTCGAGCCGCCATCAACCGAGCCGCCATCAATCGAGCCGCTACCTACCGAGCTGCCCGCCACCGAGCTGCCGCAGGCCACGTCGAGCCCTGCGGAGGACACCACGGACCCGAGCCCACCGGCAACCCCGACCACAACCGTCGAGGAACCGGTCGAGGAACCGGTCGAGGTGCCGGATGAGACCGAGGATGTGCCCGAAGGCACTCCGGAGACCCCACCCAGCGGTGACGAGTCGTCGTCCGACCCGACGACGGACGTCCCTACGGATCCCACCCCAGACGAGGTCCCTACAGAAGAGGTCCCCACCGAGGTCGCTCCCACCGACGTCGAGACTCCGTCGCTTCCGCTGCCGGAGCCGACGGACGGCTGAGCGGGGCTACCGCCTCACTTCCCCGCGCGACGCCGCTGGACTCGGGTCTTCTTCAACAGCTTGCGGTGCTTCTTCTTGGCCATTCGCTTGCGACGCTTCTTGATGACAGAGCCCACAGTCGACCTTTCAGGCGGGCGGGACGAGACGCCCCACCCTACTCAGTGCGACACCGGAACGGGCGCGAGCTCAGCCTGCCTGGAAGAAGGACCGGCGCAGATACTCCTGCACCGCTTCGTCGGGCACCCGGAAGGACCGCCCGACGCGTACCGCCTCCAGCTCGCCGGAGTGCACCAACCGGTAGACGGTCATCTTGGATACCCGCATCCGGGCGGCAACTTCGGCGACCGTCAGGAACCTGACATCGGCGTCACCGCCTGGGCCGGTCGCACCAATATTGGATGGAGCCATTTTGCGCACCGCACTCTCTCTCACGACGCGCTCTACGGCTTCCCCACCGCAGACCTGGCGCACGTGCGTAGCGTGAGAGTAGTGCCTGTTGAGTTGGCTGGTGAACAAGTGGCCAAAACTTGTTCTAATCGTCCGATGGCAGCGTCAGCCGTTTCGGTGGCCATCTCATGCCTGGGGGTCGAGTCCATGCTCGGGAAACACTGCGCGGCGCGTCGCCGATACCGCCCGGTCCACCGCATTCGCCGGATCGTGTCCCCGCTCCCAGTCGGCGTGCAGCGGGTCCCGCCCGTCGCTGAGTGAGCGTGGCGCCGTCATCCCCGTCCGTTGGGTGACCGCGGCCCGCCATCGCTCGGGCAGGAGGCGAGCCGGCTCCAGCGGTTGGCCGCCGACGATCGCCAACAGATGCGACCAGGCACGGGGCACGACCTCGACGATGGCGTACCCGCCACCGCCGGTGGCCAGCCAACGGCCGCCGCACACCTCGTGGGCGAGCTGGTGGAGCGCGAGGTACGACGTCCGCTGGCCGTCCACGCTGAGCATCAGATGAGCCAACGGGTCGGCCATGTGCGAGTCGCAGCCGTGCTGGGTGACGAGGATGTCGGGAGCGAACTGGCGGACGAGGGGCGGCACAACGGCGTGGAAGGCGCGCAGCCATCCGGCGTCGGCGGTTCCCGCTGGCAATGCGACGTTGACGGCGCTGCCCGGCGCCCCCGGTCCGCCGGTCTCGGTGGCGTCACCTGTGCCTGGGAACAGTGTCTGCGGGCATTCGTGGAGGCTGATGGTGAGAACGCGAGGCTCGTCGTAGAAGACCGCCTGCACGCCGTCGCCGTGGTGGACGTCGACGTCGACGTACGCCACCCGCTGCGCGCCATGTGTCAGCAGCCACCGGATCGCGACCGCGACATCGTTGTAAATGCAGAAGCCGCTGGCATGACCCGGCATGGCGTGGTGCAGACCCCCGGTGATGTTGACCGCGTGCTCCACCGCGCCGGTCCAGACCTGCCGCGCCGCCTCGACGCTGACACCGACGACGTGGGCCGAGGCGCGGTGCATACCGGCGAAGCTGGGGTTGTCCGCAGTCCCGATCCCATGTCCCGGGTGAAAGTCGTGCGCGCCGCGGACGCGCTGCACGGCGGCGATGTAGTCGGGTGTGTGGACGGTCGCGATGAGCTCAGCGTCGGCGACGAAGCCGGGCACTCGGGGCAAGACCGCTCCGACGACCTCCAGCTCGGTGGCGAGCGCCATCGTCAGCTCGACCCGCAGCGGCGACAGCGGATGCGTCGGGCCGAAGTCATACCGCGTGAGTTCGTCATCGAAGACGACGCATGCGCGACACGGCATCGGCGGCTACTTCCAATGGCGGAGGGTCACTTCCAACAGGTTGCATCCCATTGGGAGTGACCGCATCCCAGGTTAACGTGGGATGGGGACGTCCACCTCAGCCCTTCGACACCAGGGACCGGACGAAGAACGCCACGTTGGCCGGGCGCTCGGCGAGCCGGCGCATGAAGTATCCGTACCACTCGTGGCCGTACGGCACGTAGATCCGCACCCTGTGGCCGGCGTCGACCAGCCGTAGCTGCTCCTCCGGCCGCACCCCGTAGAGCATCTGGAACTCGAAGTGATCGGCGCCGCGTCCATGTTTGGTGATCAGGTGTGAGGCGATCGCGATTAGACGCGGGTCGTGTGTCGCCACCATGGGATATCCGTCCCCTGCCAGCAGCACCTGAAGGCAGCGAACGTACGACAGGTCCACCTCGGCCCGGCTCTGGAAGGCCACCTCGGGCGGCTCCTTGTAGGCGCCCTTGCACAGCCGGACGCGCGACCCCGCGTAGGCGAGGTCGCGGCAGTCCGCCTCGGTGCGGTGCAGGTAGGCCTGCAACACCGCCCCCGTCTCGGGGAAGTCCTGGCGCAGCTCCCGCAGGATGCTCAGGGTGGAGTCAGTGGTGGTGTGGTCCTCCATGTCGAGTGTCACGGTGGTTCCGGCGTTGCGAGCGGCGGTGCAGACCTGGCGGGAGTTGTCGAGCGCGATCTTCTCTCCGTCACCGGGCAGCGCCTGCCCGACCGCGGACAGCTTGACCGACACCTCGGCGGCGGGGGTGAGGCCGGCCTGCGCCAGCTCCCCCAGCACGTCGAGGTAGCCCGCCACGGTGGTGTCCGCGTCGGCCCGGTCGAGCGTGTCCTCACCGAGACGGTCCAGTGAGACCGTGAGACCCCGCCCGACGAGCGTGGCCGTGGCGCGGACGGCGGCCTCGACGTCCTCCCCGGGCACGAAGCGGGTCACCACCGAGCTGGAGACCGGCAAGGTCGTGATCAGGTGCTTGAACCGTGGGCTTCGCGACAGAGCCAGCAAGGTTGGACGCAACACGTCGGCAGCCATCGAGCAGACATTACGCGGTACGGCGGCGCAGTGTGGCTGCGCCCAGCGCCAGGGCGCCGAGCGCCCATGCGGTGACCACGACCAGGTCCTGGGTGAGATCGCTGGTCCAGGTCGCCGAAGTGCCGACCGCCTGCATCGCGGCCACGGCGTACGACAGCGGCAGCAGGTCCGATACCGCCTCGAGCGCCGGAGGTAGCGCCGTCCTCGGGGTGAAGAGTCCGCACAGCAGCAGCTGCGGGATCACCAACGCAGGCAGGAACTGCACCGCCTGGAACTCGGTGCGCGCGAAGGCGGACACGAATAGGCCGAGGGCGGTTCCGAGCAATGCGTCGACGACCGCCACCAGGCCGAGCGTGATGACCGAGCCCCGCGCGTCGAGGTCGAGCAGACCCACCGCCAGGCTGACCGCGAGCACCGACTGCATGACCGCAACGAGGCCGAAGGCCAGGGCATACCCGAGCAGGAACTCCAGCTTGCCCATCGGCATGGCCAACAACCGCTCGAGGGTGCCGCTCGTGCGCTCGGTCAAGGTGGTGACCGAGGTGACGAGGAACATCACGATGAAGGGGAACAGCGCCAACAGTGGACCGCCGAGCCGGTCGAAGACCGCCTCATTGTCGACGAACATCCACCACAGCAGCGTGAGCAGCAGGCAAGGGACCACCAGCATCAACGCCAGCGTCCGGTGGTCGCGGCGCAGCTGGCGCAGAATCCGAGCCGTCACAGCGAACGTGATGCGCGGCTTCACGACCGGACTCCGGTCGTCACCTGCGCCTGCTGCACGAGGTGCAGGAACGCTGCCTCGATGTCGGAGGTGCCGGTCGTAGCCAGCAATCCGGCGGGTGTGTCGTCGGCGATGATGGCACCATCTCGCATGAGCAGCAGCCGGTCGCAACGCTCGGCCTCGTCCATGACATGGCTCGACACCACGACCGTGGCACCGGCTGCAGCCAGCTGGTGGAAGAGAGCCCACAGGTCGCGGCGCAGGACGGGGTCGAGGCCGACAGTCGGCTCGTCGAGGATCAGCACGACAGGCTCGCCCAGCAACGCCACGGCCAGCGAAACGCGGTTTCGCTGCCCACCGGAGAGGCGGTTGACGAGAGCGTCCGCGTACTCGGCCAGGTCCACCTGGGTCAAGACGCGTTTCACGTTCGTTCCGGGCGCTCCGAGGACAGCTGCAAAGAACTGCAGGTTCTCGGCAACGGTCAGGTTGCCGTAGACGCTCGGGCTCTGGGTGACGTAGCCCACCCGGCTGCGGTTGGGACCGGCGCCTGCCGGGACATCGAGAACGTCGATCGATCCCCGCTGCACCCGTTGCACGCCGACCAGCGACCGCATCAGCGTGCTCTTGCCGCATCCGGACGGCCCCAGGAGCCCGGTCACCTCTCCAGCGAACAGCCGCAGGTTCAGTTCGTCCAACGCAACCTCATCACCGCGCACCACGCGAAGCCCCGCGACCGTGACCGTCGTTTCGCCGTTATTCACCACGTGATGAATATAGCACGCGACCGGACCGATCCGTCGACCCGTTCAACCGAGGTCGTCGAACAGGTAGCGCTCGATGGTCGGACCGACGAGCGCCGCCAGCCGCACGGCGGGCATCGAGGCAATCGGCTCAAGGCCGACGACATAGCGGGCGACGATCAACCCGATAATCTGGCTCCCTGCGAGGGAGCCGCGACGTTGCGGATCCGAGATGCCTGGCAGTGCCGCGATCTGTTCGATGACGAGCCGCAGGAATCCGTCTCGCAACAGGTGCGCGGTGCCCTCGTTGCCAAGCGCAGAACGCACGACCGACAGCAGGGCCGGACGAAGGGCGGGGTCGTCCCAGATCTGCAGAACCGTCCCCACCAGACGCTCTCCCACCCCGTCGACCGGGCCTTGCAAGGCAGGCGGCAGCACCGTACGAGGGTCGAAGGGCAGGTTCATGGCGGCGAGGAACAGGTCTTGCTTGTCCGAGAAGTAATGGTGCACCAGGGCCGGATCAACTCCGGCGGTCCGGGCGACTCCGCGGAGCGAGGTGTTGTCGAAGCCCTTCGCGGCGAACTCCCGGCGAGCCGCCGCGACGATCTCGCCGCGGGTGTCGGGCGAGCCTCGCCGCCGCCCGACACCGCGCCGTGGGGCAACAGGTGCGGCCATGCGCTCAGCCGTCCACGTCGGCACGGCTTGCGGCTTCCAGGTGCAGTCGGGTGAACTCCAGCGACTCGACCAGATCGACCACCCGCGCCCCACGGTTGAGGCAGCGCCGGGTGTTGATCTCGACGACGACATGTCGCGCAAAGCCACCGGACGCGAGGGTGTGCAGCACCTCGGCGCAGGGTTGGGAACCGCGGCCCGGGACGAGGTGCTCGTCCTTGGCGGTTCCCGTGCCGTCAGACACGTGAAGATGGGCGAGCCGACTTCCGAGCTCATCGGCCATGCGCAGCGGGTCGACACCTGCGATGGCGGCGTGTGACAGGTCGAGTGTGACGTTGGCGTAGTCCTCGGTGATCGGGTTCCAGCCGGGCGAGTACGCCTGCAGCTCCCGGCGTGGCGTACGCCACGGGTACATGTTTTCGACAGCGAAGGTGATCCCTGTCTCGGCCTCCAGGTCGGCGATGCCTGCGACGAAGCCCCTGGCGTAGTCGCGCTGCCAACGAAACGGTGGGTGCACGACCACGATGTCGGCGTCGAGGGTCAGCGCCATCTGCGCGCTGCGTCGTAGCTTGCCCCAGGGGTCGGTGCCCCACACCCGCTGGGTGATCAGCAGGCATGGTGCGTGTACCGCGACGACCGGCACCTCGTGGTA
>JACCZI010000239.1 GCA_013696015.1 Nocardioidaceae bacterium | reverse complement strand
GCATCCTCGTGGGCTATCAGCTCGATCGACGCATGGAGGCGATGAAAGGCCTTGGGCGGTCCAACGGGTGCGCGTTCGCTGACTCTCCCGGCCACATCCCGATCCAGCGGATGGCGAACGTCTCGCTACAACCAGCCGACGACGGGCCCGACACCGACGGGCTCATCAGCTCGGTCGAGAACGGCATCTACGTCGTCGGGGACCGGTCGTGGTCGATCGACATGCAGCGCTTCAACTTCCAGTTCACCGGCCAGCGTTTCTACCGAATCCTCAACGGCCGCCTGGCTGGACAGGTCCGCGATCTGGCGTACCAGGCGACCACCACCGAGTTCTGGGGCTCGATGGAGGCAGTCGGCGGACCGCAGACCTGGGTGCTAGGGGGCGCGTTCAACTGTGGCAAGGCACAACCGGGTCAGGTTGCCCCGGTGAGCCACGGATGCCCGGCGGCCCTGTTCCGCAACGTACGCATCCTCAACACCCAGTCGGAGGCCGGTCGATGACGAGCACCACCCCACATGACCTTGTCGAGGCCGGGCTGGCCGCGTCGCAGGCCGACGACTGCATCGTCACCGTGACCCGCTCCTCCAGCGCAAATTTACGTTGGGCGAACAACACACTGACGACCAACGGACTGATGAGTGGTTCCGAGATCTCGGTCATCTCGTTCGTCGACGGCGGCCAGGGCGTTGCCTCCGCGGCGCTGAGCCGCAGCGCCGTCACCGTCGATGACGTACGTGACCTCGTCGCGGCGGCCGACGCCGCTGCACGCGCCGCAGGGCCCGCCGAGGACGCGGCGCCGCTGGTGGAGGCTGATCAGTCGGACACCTGGGACGCGCCTCCCGAGCCGACGTCGATCGGTGTGTTCGACACGTTCGCGCCGGCGCTCGGCGACGCCTTCGGCCGGGCGCGCTCAGCTGACCGGCTGCTCTACGGCTACGTCGAGCACACGGTCGACACCGTCTACCTGGGCAGTTCCCGGGGGGTACGGCTGCGCCACGTCCAACCGACCGGTCACGTCGGGATCACAGCCAAGGATGCCGCGCTGACCCGTTCGGCCTGGGTAGGACAGGCCACGCGGGACTTCACCGATGTCGACGCCCTGGTGCTCGACGCCGAGCTGGAACGCCGGCTCGGCTGGGCAGAGCGGGCGGTGGCGCTGCCGGCGGGACGCTACGACACCGTGCTACCGCCCACGGCGGTGGCAGACCTGATGATCTACGCCTACTGGACCTCAGCGGCGCGGGATGCGCACGAGGGCCAAACCGTCTACAGCCGGCCCGGCGGTGGCACCCGGGTCGGTGAGCGGCTGTCCAGCCGCCCGGTCACGGTCTACTCCGATCCGGCGTATCCCGGACTGGAGGCGGCGCCGTTCGTCACCGCGTCGGCGTCATCCAGCCTGAGCAGCGTTTTCGACAACGGCCTAGAGCTCGGACGCACCGACTGGATCGCCGACGGGACGCTGGCAGCCCTCGGTCAGACACGTCACTCGGCGCAGCTGACCGGTCTCGACGTCACACCGCTGATCGACAACCTCGTTGTCGAGGTGGCCGGCGCCGAGCAGAGCCTCGAGCAGATCGTGACCGGCGTGGAGCGTGGCTTGCTGCTCACCTGCCTGTGGTACATCCGCGAGGTCGACCCGCAGACACTGCTGCTCACCGGCCTTACCCGCGACGGGGTCTACCTCGTCGAGAACGGTGAGGTGACCGGAGCCGTGAACAACTTTCGCTTCAACGAGAGCCCGATCGACCTGCTCGACCGCTTCGATGTCGCCAGCGCCACGGTCCCCTCGTTCTCACGCGAATGGGGAGACTACTTCCCGCGCACCGCGACCGCAGCCCTGCGCGTCCCCGACTTCAACATGAGCAGCGTCAGCCAGGCCAACTAGTGTGCCCACCCTCGCTGTGCCCGCAAACACTGCGACGTGGGTGCGGTCAGCGGGTGTAGGGCGTCCGGGTCAGCTCGTACGTGGCGAGAGTGAGCCCGGCGACGGTCCCGTCGCGGTTCCGTCGGACCGTCAGAGTTTCGCCGGTGAAGTACTGGTCGAGCCCTCGCCAGGTGTCCCGTCCGGAGGCGACGAACCGGCTACGCCGCCCCGAATTCGCCGAGTCCAGCAGCAGGTGGCCGCCCTGGACGACCAGTGTGAGTGGCGTGTCCCCCCAGAACCACGGGCCGAGCAGCTCGTCGACCCCGGCCAGCTGCGGCTCTGGCTGCCACTCCCCCGGCAACCGTGGTTCGGACCTCGCCACGATGTCGAGCAGGGCTTGGGGCAGTCCCGGTGTGTCGCCCAGTGTGCCGTTCGACAGGGCCACGGCACCGGTGCCGTGGGCGATGTCGACGGCGAAACCGGCGAGGAACCCGGGCATCGACCCACCGTGCCCGACAACGAGCCGACCCGGTCGCGCCCCGAGCGACAGGCCGAGGCCGTACGACGCCTCCAGCCCCTCATCGGCCCGCCCACCGACGGGAATGCGCATCTCCGCGGCCGACGTCCGCGTGAGCACGCCCGGGTCCGGGTCGAGCCAGAAGCTCAGGTACCGCGCCAGGTCGGCCACCGTGCTCCACAACTGTCCCGCCGGCGCCATGGCCCCCGTGTCAGTGTGCGGCTCGGGGTCGAGCCGACCGGACCATGGGTGCACCGAGTAGCCGCTGGCGTGGGGCGGCTCAGGGTGGTAGGTCGTACGCCGCATGCCGAGCGGGTCGAGCAACCACTGGCAAACCACATCCGGCCACGACCGACCCCGCAGCTTCGCGACCACCTGACCGAGCAGTGCGTAACCGAGGTTGGAGTAGTGCTGCTGGCGGCCTGGGGGTACCACCACCGCCTGGTCGCGAACATCGTCGCTCAGCACCGCGAAGTCCCCGCCGTCGCGGCGCTCCCACCACGGTCCGGCGGGTTCGGCCGGGAGGCCACCGGTGTGCGAGAG
>JACCZI010000228.1 GCA_013696015.1 Nocardioidaceae bacterium | reverse complement strand
ACGCTGCGCAGCCGCACCGGGTCGAACCCAGCGTCGGGTGGGAGGTCCTGAGGCGGTGTCTTCTGCGGAGGCTCGATCGAGGCCTCGTGTTGGGTGGTCATGCAGCTACAGTGACGGCTGCGCTGGTCGCTGCCCATCGGGGACAGCCCTGATCTCGCGTTGCCGGGCTGTCAGCAGTCTCAGGGTCGGGTACGGGCGCTCGCTGATGGCCCCGGGTCGGCGCGGCGTGGAACGATTCTGCTGATGAGCACCTCGACCGGCGCCGGCGCAGTGACAGGTCAGACTGCCCTGCCGGTCGCGTCCGCGCCGCGGCGCGCCTTTCGGCCGGGCGAGGGCCAGATGGTCGGCGGTGTGGCAGCCGGGCTGGCGCACCACCTTGGGCTGGACGTGTTCTGGGTTCGGCTGGGCTTTGTCGTGGCGACGTGGTTCAGCGGCTTCGGCGTCCTGGTCTATGCCGCGTTGTGGCGGTTGTTGCCGCAGCGGACCGAGGACGAGGTGCCGGCTGGTGTGGGGGCGGCCACGCGGCGGGGTCTGCGGACGCAGCCGAGTCGGCTGCCTGGTGGTGACGTCGGCCAGGCGGTGGCGCTGCTGACGCTCGGCGTCGGTGTGATCCTGCTGCTGCAGCGGGTCGGCTGGGGACTGGACGGACGCATCCTGTGGCCGGTGCTGATCGCGGTCGCCGGGTTCGCGCTGGTCTGGCGACAGGCCGACGAGGCGCAGCGGGCCCGCTGGCGAGGCGCAGCTCCGGGTGTTCCGGTTCTCGGCGTCCTCACCGCAGGCGGCGTCGGCTCGGTCGTCCGGCTGGGGCTGGGAGTCGCGCTCGTCGCGGCCTCCATCGGCCTGTTCGTCGCACAGGTCAGCGGGCTCGGCGCGCTGGCTGACGTCGCGGGGGCAACCGCACTCGCCCTGGTCGGCCTCGGCTTGCTGGTCGGTCCGTGGGTGCACCGCCTCAGCCGCGACCTCGCCGCCGAGCGGCGGGCCAGGGTCCGGTCGCAAGAACGGGCCGACATGGCCGCTCACCTGCACGACTCCGTGCTGCAGACGTTGGCGATGCTGCAACGCCACGCCGATGATCCGCGTGCCGTGGTGCGGCTCGCGCGACGCCAGGAGCGTGAGCTGCGGTCGTGGCTGTACGACGAGCAGGTGGCCGGCGAGTCGCTCTGCCGCGCGCTGACGACGGCGGCCGCGGAAACCGAGGACATGCACGACGTGGCCGTCGAGGTGATCTGCGTGGGTGACGCCGGAGTGGACGACGGAACGACGGCCCTTGCCCGGGCGGCCGGCGAGGCGATGGTCAACGCGGCGCGGCATTCCGGCGCTGCCAAGGTCGACGTCTACGCCGAGGTGTCGGCGGCTTCCGCCGAGGTGTTCGTGCGAGACCGCGGCGTCGGCTTCGACCCGGACGCCCTCCCGGCGGGCCGGATGGGAGTCCGCCAGTCGATCATCGGCCGGATGGAGCGCCACGGCGGAAGCGCGCAGATCCGCAGCTCGCCCGGAGCGGGCACCGAGGTGCACCTGTCGTTGGCCCGCGGGGACGCGTCATGACCGTGCCGCTGCGGGTCGTCCTCGTCGATGACCATGCCATGTTCCGCTCCGGGGTCCGTGCCGAGGTCGGGCGTGACGTCGACGTGGTCGGTGAGGCCGCCGACGTCGACAGCGCCGTGGCGATGATCGGCGCCACCGCACCCGACGTGGTGCTGCTCGACGTGCACCTCCCCGGCGGTGGTGGCACCGAGGTGGTACGCCGCGTCCACCTGCGCGCGCCCGACACGCGGTTCCTCGCGCTCAGCGTCAGCGACGCCGCCGAGGACGTCATCGGGGTGATCCGACTAGGGGCGCGCGGGTACGTGACCAAGAACATCACCGGGCCGGAGCTGGTGGCCGCGATCCGCCGGGTGGCAGACGGTGACGCGGTGTTCTCCCCTCGGTTGGCGGGCTTCGTGCTTGACGCGTTCGCCGGCACGATCGAGGTGGCCCAAATCGACGAGGACCTCGACCGGCTCACCGAGCGGGAGCGCGAGGTGATGCGGCTGATCGCCCGCGGGTACGCGTACAAGGAGGTCGCCAAGGAGCTGTTCATCTCGATCAAGACCGTCGAGACCCACGTGTCGAGCGTCCTGCGGAAGCTGCAGCTGTCCAGCCGGCACGAGCTGAGCCGGTGGGCCAGCGACCGCCGGCTGATCTGAGCCGCACGACGACCCGCACCCGAGTTGTCACTGTCACACCAGGCCATGACCTGGTCCAGCAGTGACAACTCGGTGGTGTGAGCGCTTAGGCTCGGCCTCAACTCTCCGGATCCGCCCCCGATTGCTCGGTCTTTTTAAGGCGACCCGAAAGCCGGGGCGGCGTTCGACGCTGCCACCAAGGCATTGCGCGAGCTCGGGTCCCCCTACCACCTCGCCGTCGGCCTGCTCGACCGGGCCGAGCACCTCGCCTCGAACGGCGATCCGGAGGCCGCAGAACCGCTCGCGGCCGAAGCGGACGCCATCGCACAACGACTCGGCGCCAAACCGTTGATCGACCGCGCCCGAGTTGTCACTGTCAGACCAGGTCAGGACCTGGGCTCGTAGTGACAACTCAAGGTGGTGGTCGGGGGCTAGAGGATCCGCACGACGAAGAACGCCTCGGCGAGCCGGCCCTCGGGCAGCCCATGCCGTTGCGCGTTGGCGCCGAGAAACCCGCGCATCCGCGGCTCGATCAGCGCCGGGTCGGGGTGTTGGCTCTCGTGCGCCAAGATGGCGGCCAGCTTGAGCTCGAAGGTGTCGGTGACGTCCACGGCATGGGAGCTGGTCGGGTGTCCCAGCAGCCACAGGTCGTGCACGGTCCACGCCTGCAACCTGTCGTGTCGCAGCTCGGGGAAGGCGTACGGGTTCCGCGCAGCGGGGTAGACGGCACGGACGGTGGCCTCGCCGGCGGCCAGGTGGTCGGGGTGGCTGCGCCCTAGGTACTGCCAGTCGCGCTCCGGGCTGTGCGTGATGACCCGTTGCGGCCGTACGTCGCGGATGACCCTGCTGATGTCGCGGACCAGAAGAGCAGCGGCCTGCAGCTCGCCGTCGACGTACCCCAGGAAACGGACGTCGTCGACACCGGCCTCGGCGGCTGCCGTGCGCTGCTCCGCACGCCGGATGTCGGGGATGCGGTCACGGTGCAGCTCGTCGTCGAACCCGCCGGCCTGGCCGTCGGTGCAGATGCAGTACGTCACCTCGATGCCCGCCGATGTCCAGGTGGACACGGTTCCCGCCACCCCGAAGTCGACGTCGTCCGGGTGGGCGGTGACCACGACGACCCGTTCGACCTCGGAGTCGGGCAGCGGATCGGCCACGGGCGCCACGGTAACCGCGAGCCTCGGGGACAGCCACCCCGGTTGTCGGCGTCCGACCGTAGGCTGGCAGACGACATGAGCAGCGCGTTCCCGGTTCCCGCCGTCTCACCGACCGAGCCCGTCGCGGACGACCGGCCGGAGGAGTCGCAGCAGCGGCGCCGGCGAGTGGCGCCCGAAGCGCTGCTCGAGGGTCTCAACGACTCTCAGCGTGTCGCGGTGGTCCATGAGGGCACTCCGCTCCTGGTGGTGGCCGGAGCCGGGTCGGGCAAGACGCGGGTCCTCACCCGGCGCATCGCGTGGCTGATCGCCGCACGCGGTGTCCATCCCGGGTCGATCCTGGCGATCACGTTCACCAACAAGGCGGCCGCCGAGATGCGCGAGCGGGTGGCGGCACTTGTCGGCGACAGGGCCCGCATCATGTGGGTGTCCACGTTCCACTCGGCCTGCGTGCGCATCCTGCGTCGGGAGGGCAAGCGCCTCGGCTACTCGTCGTCGTTCTCCATCTATGACGAAGCCGACTCCCGGAGACTGATGACGCTGGTCTGCCGCGACATGGAGCTCGACCCCAAGCGCTACAACCCCCGCGCGGTGCTGGGGTGGGTGTCCAACGCCAAGAACGAGCTGGTCGACGTCGCGACAGCCGCGTCCGGTGCCCAGAACACGCTCGAGCAGACGTACGCGGACGCGTACAGCCGCTACCAGCGCCGACTGCATGAGGCCAACGCGCTCGACTTCGACGACCTGATCATGAGCACGGTTCATCTGCTGGAGGCGTTCCCGGACGTCCGCGAGGCGTACCGCCGCCGGTTCCGGCACGTCCTCGTCGACGAGTACCAGGACACCAACCACGCGCAGTACGCACTGGTCCGTGCGCTGTGCGCCCCGCGCCCGGCCAAGCGGACCGTCGACGGTGATCTGGTGGGGGGCGACCGAGTCGAGCCGGAGGACCCGAGCGCGGAACCCGCCGAGCTGATGGTGGTCGGGGACTCCGACCAGTCGATCTACGCCTTCCGGGGCGCCAGCATCCGCAACATCCTGGAGTTCGAGAGCGACTTCCCGTCGGCCCGCAGCATCCTGCTCGAGCAGAACTACCGCTCGACGCAGACGATCTTGTCGACGGCCAACGCAATCATCGCCCGCAACTCGGCTCGCAAGGCCAAGAACCTGTGGTCCGACGCCGGCGACGGCCCGAAGGTCGTCGGCTACGTCGCCGACGACGAGCACGCCGAAGCGCAGTTCGTCGCCGACGAGGTCGACCGGCTCGGCGACGAGCAGCTCGCCCGCCCCTGCGACGCCGCGGTGTTCTACCGCACCAACGCACAGAGCCGGGTCTTCGAGGAGGTTTTCATCCGCGTCGGGCTGCCGTACAAGGTCGTGGGCGGGGTGCGCTTCTACGAGCGCAGAGAGGTCAAGGATGCCCTGGCCTACCTACGGGCGCTGGTCAACCCCGACGACGCTGTGTCGCTGCGGCGGGTCCTCAACATGCCGAAGCGCGGCATCGGCGACCGGGCGGAGGCGTGTCTGGCCGCGTTCGCCGAGCGGGAGCGGATCTCGTTCTGGCAGGCGCTGCGACGTAGCGACGAGGTGCCCGGACTCGCCACCCGGTCGCGCGGCGCCATCGGCAGTTTCGCCTCGTTGCTCAAGGGTCTGCAGGCACTCGCGGTCGCCGACGAGCCCGCCGATGCAGTCCTCGAGGCGGTGTTGGCTCGCAGCGGTTACCTCGCCGAGCTCGAGGCGTCCCCGGACCCGCAGGACGAGTCCCGGGTCGAAAACCTGGCAGAGCTGATCGCGGTCGCCCGCGAGTTCGTCCACGACCGCGAGGACGCGCTGGACGACGCCGTCGACGATGACGGGAGCGTGCCCGACGACCTGGCAGTTGGTGCCGAAGGGGAGCCGGCACCGGGGTCGCTCGGCGCCTTCCTCGAGCGGGTGGCGCTGGTGGCGGATTCCGACTCGATACCCGACGCCGCAGACGGTGACGGCGTGGTGACGCTGATGACGCTCCACACCGCCAAGGGGCTGGAGTTCCCGGTGGTGTTCCTCACCGGCCTCGAGGACTCCGTCTTTCCGCACATCCGCTCGCTCGGCGACCCCAAGGAGCTGGAGGAGGAGCGCCGTCTCGCCTACGTCGGCATCACTCGCGCGCAGGAGCGGCTGTACCTCTCCCGCGCGACGACTCGCTCCGCCTGGGGGGCGCCGTCGTCCAACCCGGCGTCCCGTTTCCTCGGTGAGGTGCCCGACGAGCTAGTCGACTGGCGGCGTACCGAGGGCGCGGCCACGACCTGGGGCAGCTCGGTGATCGGCTCTGGCCAGGCCGTGACCACGCGCCGGTCGCCGGCCGCGATGACGTCGCCGAGCAGTCTGCCGGGTCGCCGCACCGGAGGAACTCGGCCGATCCCGTCGCTCTCGCCCGGGGACCGCGTCGTCCACGACTCGTTCGGTATGGGGACCGTCGTCGCGCTGCAGGGCAGCGGTGAGAGCAGCGTGGCCAGCGTCGACTTCGGCTCCGAGGGCGTCAAGCGCCTGCTGCTGCGCTATGCGCCGGTCGAGAAGCTGTGAGGTCCCACAGCGGTCACGGCTGAACGCCGTGACTGACCAGGACGGTGTAGGGGTCGACCGGGGGCCCTCCGCCCGGGCTCACCTCGAGGTGGAGGTGGGGCCCGGTGGTGTTACCGGTTGCGCCGACGTACCCGATGAGCTCCCCGGGGTCGACCACGGCACCAACGCCCACGGCGTTCGAGGTCTGGTGGCAATACCAGATCTCGGTTCCGTCATCGAGCGTGACGACGGTCTTGTATCCGTATGACCCGTCGTACGCCGCCTCGGTCACGGTGCCGTGGGCGACGGAGACGATGGGACTCCCGTACGGGGCGGCGAAGTCCAGCCCGGTGTGGACGCTGGACCACAGGTAGCCGACCTCGCCGAACGTCGCCGTCAGGTGGTAGTTGCTGACCGGCAGCACCCACGAGGTTGGTGCGGTCCGGTCGGTCCGGTGGTGTGCCTGGTGCCGCTTGCCGGGTGCCTTGTCGTGGGGTTTCCGCGACGCCTTCCCCCGGTCCTTGCCCTGGTCCTGAACTTTCCGGAGGTTTGGCTGGTGCTTGTCGGGTTTGCGCGGCGCCCTGGTGCGTGGCTGTTTCTGCGCCTTGGCCTGGTCGCGGTCGAAGCTCCGGCTGACGACGTCGGTGGGCATCCGGCGCTGGTACGTGTCCGTGGTCGACGCGTCGGGGTCGGCGGCCAGCGCAGCGACGGGCCGGGTCGCCGGTGACGCGGACCCGACGGTGACCTCGCCCGCGGACACCAGAGCGGTGGCGACGAGCATGACCAGCAATGGCAGACAGCAGATTCGAAGGCCGTAGCGGCGCGACGACACGATCGGCGAACCTCCGGGGGAATCGGGGAACCCGGCGACAATAGCCCACGACACCCACCGGCTGCCCCGGAGCCCGGATGCCCGCACGCACCTCGCGACGAGTCGGTAGATTGCCGCAGACGGGCGCGCCCAGGAGGAGAACAACCGATGCCGAAGCGGATCGTGGTGGCCAAGCCGGGTCTCGACGGCCATGACCGTGGCGCCAAGGTGGTGGCGCGGGCGCTGCGGGACGCCGGTAACGAGGTGATCTACACCGGGCTGCACCAGACGCCCGAGCAGATCGTCGAGACCGCGATCGCCGAGGACGCCGACGCCATCGGCCTTTCGGTGCTGTCTGGTGCACACATGACCTTGTTCCGCAGGCTACTGGCACTGCTCGAGGAGCGGGACGCCCGCGACATTGTCGTGTTCGGCGGTGGGATCATCCCCGAGGACGACATCCCGCTGCTCAAGGAGGCGGGAGTCGCCAAGGTCTTCACGCCCGGCGCCACCACCACCGAGATCACCACCTGGGTCGACACCTTCGTCTCCGACAGCTCCCCCTGAGAGGCTTGCCTGGCTGCCCCTATCCCATGTTCACATGGGATAGGGGCACTCCCAATGGGGTGGAACCCATTGGGAGTGCCCGTTAGCCGTTGGAAGCAACGGCCCGCGGCGACTGTGGAAGGTACGACTGGGTCAGCCCGACCGGTCGGCCAGCAGCCGCGGCCGGGTCGGGTCGGTGTTGTCCACCACCCAGGTCGCCTGACCTGCCGGGGTGCACTCGAGCAGATACCGCTGCTGGCCGAGCAGATACCGCGTGTTTGCCGCGTGGTACGGGTCCGGAGGGGCGGCCGTCGCGGATGGCCATTCGCGCGAACGTCACCTCGAACGGCACGTCGAGCCACACGCTCAGATCCCACTGGCCAGTGAGTTGCGGTCGATGCCGAGAAGAGCCCGTCGACGACGAGCACGGCGCCAAGCGGGACCCGCTCGAGCGGGGCGTCGATCGGGGTCTCGGTGCCGCGCGGCGGATTCGCCGGGAACCGCCCGCTCGCAGCGGTGACAGCAGCACCTCGTCGAGCCGGGCATAGTCGAACGAGTCCTCGTAGAAACCGTCAGGGTCGTAGCGACCACGTGCGTGACGCGTGGTCGCGGGGTTGTGGAATCCGTCGAGGCTGACGCGTACCGTCGCCCGGCCGGCCGCCGCGAGCGCCACGCCGAGCCCGTCGGCAAACACGGTCTTCCCGGCCCGTCCACGCCGTCGACTGCGACGAAGTGCACCCGATCGAGCGGAAGCAGTGCCGCCGCCGCTGCGATCGGCGCCATCACAGCTGCCACGGCGGCCGAAGGCATCGCGGGTTCGTGCACGAGGTCCTCCCGGGAAGCGTCGAGCCCGGCACGGCTAGAGTCCCACTGCCCCTGAGATGAGGGCAGACGCGGACCGGTCGAACCAGCACGAGACGGGCGCCACGATGGACTTGATGGAGTACCAGGCAAAGCAGCTCTTCGCCCGACATGGCGTACCCGTCACGTTAGGGGTCGTCGCCGAGACGCCCGAGCAGGCACAGGCCGCCGCCGAGCAGCTCGGTGGACGAGTGGTCGTCAAGGCCCAGGTGAAGGCCGGTGGCCGCGGCAAGGCCGGAGGAGTCAAGCTGGCGGAGACGCCGCAGGAGGCACGCGACCGGGCGCAGGACATCCTCGGTATGTCGATCAAGGGTCTGACCGTGCGTCGGGTGCTGATCGCGCCGGTCGCGGACATCGCCGCGGAGTACTACTTCTCGTTCCTTGTCGACCGTTCCAACCGGACGTACCTGTCGATCGCAAGCGTTGCCGGCGGCGTCGAGATCGAGGAGGTCGCCCGGACCAACCCCGACGCGGTGGCGCAGGTCAGCATCGACCCGGTCACTGGTGTCGACGACGCCAAGGCGCGAGAGATCGTGGCGACTGCCGAGTTTCCCGACGACCTCGCCGACGACGCCGTCGACATGCTGCGCAAGCTGTGGACCGTGTTCATCGGCGAGGACGCGACGCTGGTCGAGGTCAACCCGCTCGTACGCCTCGGCGGCGGGTCACTCGAGGCGCTCGACGGCAAGGTGACCCTCGACGCCAACGCCAGCTTCCGGCACGCCGACCACGCCGACTTCGAGGACACGGCCGCGGCCGACCCGCTGGAGGCTCGGGCGAAGGCCAAGGACCTCAACTACGTCAAGCTCGACGGCGAGGTCGGCATCATCGGCAACGGCGCCGGGCTCGTCATGTCGACGCTCGACGTGGTCGCGTACGAAGGCCAGGAGCTGGCCGGTGAGCACGGCAGCGGTGTGAAGCCGGCGAACTTCCTCGACATCGGCGGTGGCGCGTCGGCCCAGACCATGGCGGACGGGCTCGAGATCGTCCTCGGAGACACCGACGTCAAGAGCGTCCTCGTCAACGTCTTCGGCGGGATCACCGCCTGCGACGCGGTCGCCGACGGGATCGTCTCTGCCTTCCGGCTGCTCGCCGACCGCGGCGAGCCGGTGACCAAGCCGCTCGTCGTGCGCCTCGACGGCCACAACGCCGAAGAGGGCCGACGCATCCTCGAGGAGGCGGACCTGCCGGGCGTCGAACACGTCGACACCATGGACGGCGCCGCCCGTCGCGCGGCCGAGCTTGCGGCTGCGAGATAAGGAGCCCCGGCGATGGCGATCTTCCTCGACGACAGCAGCACGATCATCGTGCAGGGCATGACCGGCTCCGAGGGGACCAAGCACACCCGCCGGATGTTGGCCGCCGGGTCCAACGTGGTGGGTGGGGTCAACGCGCGCAAGGCCGGCACCGAGCTGGACGTCGACGGCACCGCGCTGCCCGTCTTCGGCTCGGTCAGCGAGGCCATGGCCGAAACCGGTGCCGACGTGTCGGTCGTGTTCGTCCCACCCGCCTTCACCAAGGACGCTGTCGTGGAGGCGATCGAGGCCGCGATGCCCCTCGTCGTCGTCATCACCGAGGGCGTGCCGGTGCACGACACAGCGGCGTTCTTCGCCCGTGCTCAGGCGTCCGGCAGGACGCGCATCATCGGGCCCAACTGTCCCGGGATCGCCTCTCCGGGCAGGAGCAACGCCGGCATCATCCCCGCCGACATCACCACCTCGGGCCCGATCGGTCTGGTCAGCAAGTCGGGGACCCTGACGTACCAGATGATGTACGAGCTGCGGGACATCGGTTTCAGCACCTCGGTCGGCATCGGAGGCGACCCCATCATCGGCACGACGCACGTCGACTGCCTGCAGGCCTTCCAGGACGACCCGGACACGGACGCGATGATCATGGTCGGCGAGATCGGCGGCGACGCCGAGGAGCGAGCAGCCGCCTTCATCGAGGCTAACATCACCAAGCCGGTCGTGGCGTACGTCGCCGGCTTCACCGCCCCCGAGGGCAAGACGATGGGCCATGCGGGGGCGATCGTCTCCGGCTCCTCAGGCACCGCCGAGGCAAAGAAGGTCGCTCTTGAGGCCGTTGGTGTGCAGGTGGGCAAGACACCGTCGGAGACGGCAGGCCTGATGCGCGACATCATCACGTCGCACGGCTGAGCGGTCAGCCGCTGAGCCGCGGCAACGGTGCGCCTGTCGCGGCGGGTGCGGGGCATGGGCGACGATGGCTCGACGATGACTGACCTGCTGAGCAGCCGCGCCGAGCCGGTGACACGGCCCGCCCCCGCGGCCTCGCCGCCGCCGGCC
>JACCZI010000226.1 GCA_013696015.1 Nocardioidaceae bacterium | reverse complement strand
GATCCGACCAGCAGCCGGTGTGGGGTGTCAACGGCGAGATCAGCCGCTGAGCTCGCGCTGCAGCGGGGTCGGGAAGCTCGGGCGGACCAGGACACCATCCAGCCAGGCGGTGAGCCGAGCCGCCTCGGTGTCGACCTGGGCTGTCTTCTCGGCACCGACGTCGGCGAGCAGCCGTACCACGACCTGCCCGTCTGGACGCTGCCCCCAGCCACCCACGACCTCACCGTCGCTCCACACGGTGGGCCCGGCGTTGCCGTAAGGGTCGAAGAGCCGTACCCGGTGCGACCCGAGGTACCAGTCGCGAGCCTGCCACCCCATCGTCGTCGGGTCGAGCGACGGCAGCAGGGCCACCCACGGCGCCGACGGTGCCTCCGCTCCTGAGTCGTCCGGCAGCACCAGGCCGATCATGTCGTCGTCGAGACCCACCTCGACCGCTCCGACGTCGCGCAGCGCAGCCCTGGTATGTGCGACCGTCCACCCGGTCCACCACTTGACGTCCTCATAGGTCCCCGGGCCGAACGTGCCCAACCAGCATCGGGCCAGCTCGGCGCGTGCCTCGGCCGCCGCGAGCGGCGGCTGGCCGACGACCTGCGGGCACCAGTCCCGCATGAGGGCCCAGCGTGGCTGCCGGTCGTTCCAGGCGCCACCAGCATGCGCCCGCGTGACGTGGCCCAATGCGGACAACACCGTCATGACCCGGGTGACCACGCCCGCAGACTGTGCCTTGTCCCCCTTACCGGACCTATCTTGGCCTGCAGGGCAGGCACCTGCTTCGTGAGGTCTCGGCCGGCCGTCGGTCCGAGCCGGGCGAGGATCGCGAGCGTGGCGGCCTCTGCCTGCGACACCCAGCGCTCACCGTCGTCGGCGATCCCGGCCCTGACGACGTCTCGCGCGAGGTTGCGGCGCTGGACGGCCGCGACATTGTCGCTCGCCGCCGCCTGTACAACCGGCATCAGCTCGGTCGCGACGGCCCAGACCGTGCGGCGCATCGCCAGGTGCTTGACGACGGTGCGGTCCTCGTAGAGGGCTGCGTCGATGTCTGCGTGGTGGATGCCGTCGACCCGTGCCCATGCGGACAGGTAGACCGATGCCGGGTCGGTGGCGTGCAGCCCGATGAGAGGGTGCGCCGCGGCACCCACGTCCGCCGCGCGGGCAGCAGGGGCAAGGTGGTGTCGGGTGGCCAGCCGGCGGCGACGTTCGGCAGTGGTGATGCGTGGTCAGCTCGTCACCGGAGGTCATCCCCTTCAGTTCGCGTCACGGCGGCGGCTTCCTCAGCGCGCCCGCGCAACCCGCCCTTCATCCCACACCGGGGCGTCGGACTCGTACACCGAGCCGTCCGCGCCGAAGACCATGAACCGGTCGAAGCCGCGCGCGAACCAGCGGTCGTGGGTTACCGCGAGCACCGTTCCTTCGAAGCGCTCGAGGCCGTCCTCGAGTGCCTCGGCAGACTGCACGTCGAGGTTGTCGGTCGGCTCGTCGAGCACCAACAGCGTGGCGCCGGAGAGCTCGAGCAGCAGGATCTGGAGCCGGGCCTGCTGGCCACCCGACAGCGACTCGAAGCGCTGCTCGGCGGCGATCGCGAGCTCGTAGCGGTCGAGCGCGCGCGACGCCTCTTCACGCGGCATCCCGGAGCGGTGGGCGTCGCCGCGGTGCAGGATCTGCAGCAGCGTACGCCCGACAAGCTCCGGGTGGTCGTGTGTCTGCACGAACCAACCCGGTCGCACCCGAGCCCCCAAGCGAGCGCGACCAGTGTGGCGCACCGGCTCGATCACGACGTCCTCCACGGGTCGGTGCTCGACGTCGGGGTCGGTGCCACCGGCGGCCAACACCCGCAGGAAGTGGGACTTTCCGGAGCCGTTGGACCCGAGCACCGCGACCCGCTCGCCGTACCACACCTCGAGGTCGAACGGCTGCATCAGGCCGGTGAGCTCCAGCCGCTCACAGATGACCGCGCGCTTGCCTGTCCGACCGCCACGCAGCCGCATCGTGACCTGCTGCTCCCGGGGGACCGTCTCGGGCGGGCCGGCGTCCTCGAAGCGTCGCAGCCGGGTCTGCGCCGCCTGGTAGCGCGACGCCATGTCTGCGTTGTACGCGGCCTTCTGCTTGTACATGAGCACCAAAGCCTTGAGCTTGGCGTGGTCTTCGTCCCAGCGCCGGCGCAGCTCCTCCAGCCGTTCGAAGCGCGCCCGCCTGGCCTCGTGGTAGGACGCGAAGCCGCTGGGGTGCACCCACGCGCCGTTCCCTCCGGCGCGCAGCTCGATGGTCACCACCCGGGTCGCCGTGTTCGCCAACAGCTCGCGGTCGTGGCTGACGTACAGGACGGTCTTGGCGCTGCCTGCCAGCCGCGCCTCCAGCCAGCGTTTGCCCGGCACGTCGAGGAAGTTGTCGGGCTCGTCGAGCAACAGCACCTCGTCGGGTCCGCGCAGCAACGCCTCCAGCACCAGACGCTTCTGCTCACCACCCGAGAGGGTGGTGATGCGGCGCCACTTCGCCTTGTCGTACGGGACGCCGAGGGCCGCAGTGCAGCAGGCGTCCCAGACCACCTCGATGTCGTAGCCGCCGGCGTCGGCGAACTCGGCCAACGTGGTGGCGTAGCGCAGCTGCGTCTTCTCGTCGTCGCGCTCCATCAGAGCCAGCTCGACGACATCGACCGCGGCGGCCATCCCCTGGACGCGCGGCGGAGCCACGGAGAGCAGCAGATCGTGCACCGACCAGTCGGTGTGCCCCTGGCTGACCATCTGCCGCATGACGCCGAGGCCACCACTGCGGGTCACGGCTCCGGCATGCGCCGGCAGGTCGCCTGTGACGATGTTCAGCAAGGTCGTCTTGCCGGCGCCGTTCGCACCGACCAGCGCCATCTTCGCGCCTTCGCCGACGCGGAAGGACACGTCGTCGAGCAGCACCCTGCCGTCGGGCAGCTCGAACCGGATGCCGGCTAGCTCGACATGGCCCACGAGGGTCAGTCTGCGGGACCGGGCACCGATGGCGCGAGGGGTTTCACCTGCGCCCAGCCAGCGCACGTCCACCAGCCCCTTTCCCATTTCACCTGGGATGGGGGCACTCCCAATGGGTCCGAACCCGTTGGAAGTGACCCTCAGCCATTGGAAGTGGGTACGGCGGGTCAGCTCGGCGGGCTCGATCCGAACGTCTGCACCTCGTCAATCGCTACCATGCTGCGCCCGAACCTGCAGCACCCGAAAGCCTTTGGCCGAAGCCACCCGGTCGCAGCGAAACCCCTGCTCGACCAGCCACCGTTGCAGTGAGTCGGCTCCGAGGTTCTTGGCCACGACGATCATCGCCTCTCCGTCGTCGGCCAACCGGGGCAGCCACTGCACGAGCAGAGAGCGCAGCGCTGCCTTGCCGATCCGGATCGGCGGGTTGGACCAGATGCCGTCGAAGCGCACGGATGCAGGCACCTGGTCGGGACGCGCGACATTCACCCGATCGGCGATCCCGAGCCGTTCCGTGTTGCCACGGGCCACCGCCAGCGCCCGCTCGTTGACGTCGACGGCCCACACCCGGGCATCCGGCAGCACCGTTGCCAGGGCACAGGCCAGCACGCCGTAGCCGCAGCCGAGGTCGAGGTAGGTTGCACCGACCTCCGGCGGCCCCACCTCCCGGACGAGCACAGCCGTGCCGGTGTCGAGTCGGCCGTGCGAGAAAACGCCGCTGGCCGACTGCAACGCCAGCTCGTGACCCCAGATTCGCACCGTGACCGTCGTGGTCTCGTACGCCGATGACGGGTCAGCCGTGAAGTAGTGCTCAGTCATGAGCTGGGTACCCGACCTCCTCCAGCGTCAGACCATGCGGCGCGACCACCGTGATGCGAGGATCCCGTACCCCGGCATTCAGCACCTCCAGCGGCACGACGCTGCTGAGCCGGCCCTCGCCAACGGCCACGGCGGCGCCGACCAGCGCTCGTACCATCGAGTGGCAGAACGCGTCAGCAACCACCTGCGCCTCGAGCATGCCGTCGGATAACCGAGTCCAGCTGAGCCGGCGCAGGTGACGCACGGTGCTGGCTCCCTGACGGCGACGGCAGTACGCAGCGAAGTCGTGCTCACCGAGGAGCTGCCGGCAGGCGCTATTCATCTCCGCAACGTCGAGGGGTCGCCGCCAGGCCAGCACGCGGTGGCGCTGCAACGGATCCATGCTCCCGGGCTCGTCGCAGATGCCGTAAGAGTAGCGGCGCCACAACGCGGAGAAGCGCGCGTCGAACCCATCCGGCGCCGCGGCCACTGTCGGCACTCGCACGTCGGCCGGTAGCGCCCCGACCAACCGACGGCGCAGCCAGAGCGGGTCGGGCTCGCCGGGCACGTCGCAGTGGCACACCTGTCCCCGGGCGTGGACCCCGGCATCGGTGCGGCCGGCGCAGGTCAGCCGCACAGAGTCGAGCCGCAACACTGTCTCCAGCGCGGCCTCGATCACGCCCTGCACAGTCCGGCGACCCGACTGGGCCGCCCAGCCACTGAAACTCGTGCCGTCGTAGGCGACGTCGAGCCGCAACCGGTTCACGCGCACCCGATCAGGTCGGGGAGCGCTCCTCGTCCGGTTGCTGCGCCGGCACCTCGGCGTCCGGCTCCTGCGCCTCGGCGTCCGGCTCGACGGCGTCCGGCTCCTGCGCCGACACCTCGGCGTCCGGCTCCTGCGCCTCGGCGTCCGGCTCG
>JACCZI010000207.1 GCA_013696015.1 Nocardioidaceae bacterium | reverse complement strand
CACTCGGACTGGGCATCGAGGTGAGGCCGGTGCGCGGCAACGTGGACACCCGCATCGCCAAGGTCGCCGCCGGCGAGCTCGACGCCGTGCTGTTGGCCCGCGCCGGCCTGTCCCGGCTGGGTCGGCTCGCCGAGGCGACCGAGGTCCTCGACCCGCTGCAGATGCTGCCGGCGCCGGGGCAGGGCGCGCTGGCGTGCGAGTGCCGCAGCGATGACGACGACATCGCCACGCTGCTGCGCACCACGCTCGACGACACCCTGTCGCGCACGGCCGTGACGGCCGAACGCAGCCTGCTCAACGCTCTCGAGGCCGGCTGCACCGCCCCGGTCGGGGCGCTCGCCGACGTGGCCCTCGGCGACGACGGCGACGAGATCTGGCTCCGGGCGGTCGTCGCCCACCCCTCCGGCAGCCCGCTCATCCGCAGGTCCGCAACGGGATCACCCGACGACGCCGTCGGTGTCGGCCGCCGTCTCGCCACCGAGATGCTGGCCGACGGAGCCGCGGCGCTCTGCGAGGAGCTGGTGACATGAGCGCCCATCCCACACCGGCAACCAGGAAGAGAAAGGCAGTGACCAGCACCGTGTCTGTCCAAGCCGCTACCACCACCACCGCTCGGCGCTACCCCACGGCGCGCATCAAGCCGCGCGGGCACGTCAGCTTCGTGGGAGCCGGTCCCGGTGACCCCGGCTTGCTGACGGTGCGGGCCGTGGAGCTCATCCGAGGGGCCGACATCGTCATCACCGACGTCCCCGACGCCCACACGCCGTTGCTTCAGCAGGTCCGGGTGGCGCCGGACGGCTCGCCGCTGCCCGCAGTGGTCCTCGTCGACGTCAGCGGCCGCGGCGACGGCACATCGCTCACCGCCGCCGGCCGCGCCAAGCTTCTCGTCAAGCAGGCGAAACCCGGAGTCCGTGTCGTGCGGCTCCTCGTCGGTGATCCGTTCAGCAGCGGCGACGGCCACGAAGAGGCACAGATGTGCCACAAGGCCGGAGTCGACTTCGAGGTCGTGCCCGGCGTCTCCCCGGCCACCGCGGTACCGACGTACGCCGGCGTGCCGCTCATGACGCGTAACCACCAGCAGACGGTGGTCGTCAACGTGGCCGAGGCTCGGATCGACTGGTCGGTCTACGGAGGTGACCAGACGTTGGTGCTGCTGTCGGCCGCGGGACGACTCAGCGAGGTCGCCGCCGCACTTGTCGCAGGTGGGCGCCCGGCCACCACCCCGGTGGCGACGACACGGGTCGGCACGACGACTGAGCAGAGCACCGTGGTCTCCACGCTCGAACACCTCGGTGCCGACACCCGTGTCATGCGTCGGAGCACCTCGGTGGTGACAGTGGTGGGCGAGGTCGTGGACCTGCGGGAGACGTTGTCGTGGTTCGAAACCAGGCCGTTGTTCGGCTGGCGGGTGCTGGTCCCGCGGACCAAGGAGCAGTCGGCCGAGCTCTCCCGCCAGCTGCGCGGCCTCGGTGCGGTGCCAGAGGAGGTGCCGACGATCTCCGTCGAGCCGCCACGCAACCCGCATCAGATGGACAAGGCCGTCCGGGGCCTTGTCGAGGGACGCTACGAGTGGATCGCGTTCACCTCGATCAACGCGGTCAAGGCCGTCCGCGAGAAGTTCGACGAGTACGGGCTCGACGCGCGGGCCTTCTCCGGGCTCAAGGTCGCCGCCGTGGGAGACAAGACGGCGCAAGGGCTCACCGCCTGGGGCATCCGGCCGGACCTCGTACCCTCCGGTGAGCAGTCGGCTCGTGGCCTGCTCGACGACTGGCCGCCGTACGACGACGTCCTGGACCCGATCAACCGGGTCTTCCTGCCGCGAGCCGACATCGCCACCGAGACGCTCGTGGCCGGCCTTGCCGAGCTGGGCTGGGAGATCGACGACGTGACCGCGTACCGCACGGTGCGGGCCGCACCGCCACCGGCACCGACCCGCGATGCCATCAAGAGCGGCCGGTTCGACGCCGTGGTCTTCACCTCGTCGTCGACCGTGCGCAACCTGGTCGGGATCGCCGGCAAGCCGCATACCGCGACGGTCATCGCCTGCATCGGACCGGCCACGGCCAAGACGGCCCAGGAGCACGGGCTGCGGGTCGACGTGCTCGCGGAGTCGCCCAACGTCGACTCACTCGTCGCCGGGCTGGCCGAGTTCGGCGCGGAACGCCGCGCGACGCTGCTGGAGGCGGGTGAGGAGGTCACCAAGCCGTCCGAGCGGCGGTCGACCGCGCGCCGCAAGGCGACCTGAACGCCGTCATGGCGTTCCCCTCGACCCGACCGCGGCGCCTCCGCCGCACCGCGGCCCTGCGGCGGTTGGTCGCCGAGACGCAGCTGTCACCGGCAGCCATGGTGCTCCCGGTGTTCGTCCGCGAGGGGGTCACGGAACCGGTTGCGATATCGAGCATGCCCGGCGTCGTCCAACATACCCGCGACTCTGCTCGGGCCGCCGTCGCCGAGGCGGCGGTGCTGGGGCTGGGTGGCGTCATGCTGTTCGGGGTTCCGCTGCGCAAGGACGCGAGCGGCTCGGCTGCCCTGGACCCCTGCGGCGTCCTCGCCGGGGCGATCCGTGACGCGGTCAGCGAGGGCGGTGATGCCCTGGTGGTGATGAGCGACCTGTGCCTGGACGAGTTCACCGACTCCGGACACTGCGGGGTGCTCGACGATCGCGGGGACGTCGACAACGACGCAACCCTCGAGGTCTACGCCGAGATGGCGGTGGTGCACGCCGAAGCCGGGGTGCACATGGTGGCACCCAGCGGCATGATGGACGGACAGGTCGGCGCGGTCAGGTCAGCGCTCGACTCCGCCGGGTACACGGACACCGGCATCCTGGCGTACGCCGCGAAGTACGCCTCGGCGTTCTACGGGCCGTTCCGCGAGGCCGTCGCCTCCTCGCTCGTGGGCGATCGGCGGACCTACCAGATGGACCCCCCGAACGCGCGTGAAGCGGTGCGCGAGGCGCTGCTGGACGTCGACGAGGGCGCCGACATCATCATGGTCAAGCCGGCGCTGGGGTACCTCGACCTCGTCGTCCAGATGAGAGAAGTCGTTCCCGTCCCTGTTGCCGCGTACAACGTCTCGGGGGAGTACGCAATGGTGGAGGCCGCGGCGGCGCACGGCTGGATCGATCGTGACCGGGCGATCGACGAGGTGCTCACCAGCATCCGTCGAGCGGGCGCGGACATCGTGCTGACCTACTGGGCGGCGCAGGTCGCCCGCCGGTTGCAGGCGGGAACGATGGCTCAGTGAACCGCCCACTGACCCGCTCGGCGAACCGCTCCTCGACCGCAGCGAGCCGCGCGCTCTTCGAGCGGGCCCGGTCGGTGACGCCCGGTGGCGTCAACTCCCCGGTGCGCGCCTTCCGGGCCGTCGGCGGCACGCCGCGCTTCATGGTCTCGGGACGGGGGCCGTACCTCACCGATGCGGACGGCAACGAGTACGTCGACTGCGTGTGCTCGTGGGGACCGATGCTGTTGGGGCACGCCCATCCGGAGGTGGTCGACGCGGTGGTGGCCGCCGCGTCGCGGGGCACGTCGTTTGGGACGCCGAGCGAGCCGGAGGTCGCGCTCGCCGAGGAGATCGTCGCCCGGACCCCCGTGGACTCGGTCCGCCTGGTGAGCTCCGGCACCGAGGCGACCATGTCGGCGGTGCGCCTCGCTCGGGGCTTCACAGGCAGGGACCTCGTCGTCAAGTTCGCCGGCTGCTACCACGGCCACGTCGATGCGCTGTTGGCGGATGCCGGCTCCGGGGTCACCACGTTCGGGCTGCCCGGCACGCCGGGCGTCCCGGCGGCCGCGACGGCGGCGACCCTCGTGTTGCCATACAACGACCGGGCAGCTGTGGCGGCAGCCTTCTCGCGCCACGGCGATGCGATCGCAGCCGTCATCACCGAGGCGGCCGCAGGCAACATGGGCGTGGTCGCACCGCTGGCGGGGTTCAACGGGTTCCTCGCCGACATCTGCGCCCGCCACGACGCGCTGTTCATCAGTGACGAGGTGATGACGGGGTTTCGGGTCGGCCGCAGTGGCTGGTGGGGGCTCGACGGCGCCGCCGAGGGCTGGACGCCGGACCTGCTGACGTTCGGCAAGGTCATGGGCGGCGGCTTCCCGGCCGCCGCTTTCGGTGGCCGGGCCGACGTGATGGCCGAGCTGGCACCGGAGGGGCCCGTCTATCAGGCCGGCACCCTGTCCGGCAACCCGGTTGCGACGACGGCGGGTCTCACCACGCTGCGGCTGGCCGACGACGCTGTGTACGCCCGGGTCGATGTCGCGGCGGCGACGCTGTGCGCCATGACCTCCGACGCCCTGCGCGAGGCGGGTGTCGCCCATGTCGCACAGGCCGCGGGGAACCTGTTCAGCGTGTTCTTCGTCAGCGACCCCGAGGTGAACGCGGTGCACGACCTCGCCGGCGCCCGGCGTCAGGAGCTCCACAGGCACCGGGCGTTCTTCCACGCCATGCTCGAGCGCGGGGTCTACCTGCCGCCGAGCGCCTTCGAGGCGTGGTTCGTCTCCGCGGCGCACGACAACGCCGCACTCGACCGCGTCCACGACGCGCTGCCCGCGGCGG
>JACCZI010000201.1 GCA_013696015.1 Nocardioidaceae bacterium | reverse complement strand
ACACGACCCGACGGCGATCCGGCTTGCGCTGCTCAGCCACCACTACCGGCACGACCGGGACTGGACCGACGGTGACCTGGGCGATGCCGAGGCCCGGCTGGACCGGTGGCGCACCGCGGTCGGCCGGCGGGCAGGGCCCGACGCGGTGCCGGTGGTCGACGCCGTACGGGCCGCGCTGGCCGACGGTCTGGACACCCCGCGCGCCATCGTCGCCATCGACGTGTGGGCGGAGCGGGCGCTGGCCGGGGCGGAGGAGGCTGTCGCTCGGGACAGCTCCGGGCCGCCTCCTGACGAGCAGATCGCGGCACCAGCCCTCATCCGCACCCTGTGCGACGGGCTCCTCGGCCTCGCCCTCTGACGGTCCGTGGCTAGTCGCCCGACCATCCGTGGCTAGTCGCCCGACCATCCGTGGCTAGTCGCCCGACGATCCGTGGCTGACGGCCCTCAGTCGGGGGGGCGGCGGCGTTTGAGGTAGCGCTCGAACTCGCGGGCGATGGCTTCACCGCTGGCCTCGGGCAGCTCGCTGGTGTCCCGCGCCTCCTCCAGGGCCACGACGTACTCGGCGATCTCGGTGTCCTCCCGTGCCAGCTCGTCCACACCGCGTTCCCAGGCGCGTGATTGTTCGACGAGGTCACCGACTGGAACCGTTGTCTCGATCATGTCCTCGAGGCGGCCGATCAGGGCCAGCATGGCCTTGGGGCACGGCGGCTGTGCCACGTAGTGCGGGACCGCCGCCCACAGCGACACGCAGGGCAGGTCCGCCTCTGAGCAGGCGTCCTGCAACACCCCGTTGATCCCGGTCGGCCCCTCGTAGCGGGACTGCTCGAGCTCCAGCACCGAGGCGAGGCGGTTGTCGCTGGTCGTTCCGGTCACCGGGATGGGCCGGGTGTGCGGGGTGTCCGCGAGCAGCGCCCCCAGGACGACGACGAGCTGCACACCGAACGCATCGGCCGCGTGGACCAGCTCGGCGCAGAACTGCCGCCAGCGCATGTTTGGCTCGAGGCCACGGACGATCACCAGGTCGCGCCGCGAACCGGACGGACGCACGGCGTAGATCCGCGTCGTCGGCCAGGTGATGGTGCGGACCCCTTCATCGGTCACGCCGACGAGGGGACGGTTCACCTGGTAGTCGTAGTAGTCCTCCGGGTCGATCTCGGCGATCTGGTGCGGTTCCCAGGCGTCCAGCAGGTGCTCGACGACCCCCGACGCGGACTCGGCGGCGTCGTTCCAGCCCTCGAACGCCGTCACCATGATGGGGTCGACGAGTTCGGGCGCCAGCTCCGGGTCGCGCATCCCGAAAGACTACGACGGCGGCTTGTACGCTGAGCGCGCCGCTGCAGAATCCCCGTCCCGAGCCGAGGTCGCATGCCCGAGCCGCGATCGCTGCGCCGAGCGCTCGCCACCAGGGTCGTCGTCGCCGACGGAGCGATGGGCACCATGCTGCAGTCGTACGACCTCGGCCTTGATGACTTCGACGGCCACGAGGGCTGCAACGAGGTCCTCAACGTCACCCGGCCCGATGTCGTACGCGGTGTCCACGACGCCTACCTGGCTGTCGGTGCCGATGCCGTGGTGACCAACACGTTCGGCGCCAATCTCGGCAACCTCGGCGAGTACGGCATCGCCGACCGCATCGCCGAGCTCGCCGGCTCCGGTGTCCGGCTCGCGCGCGAGGCGGCCGACGCCTGGTCGAGCCCGGATCGGCCACGCTGGGTGCTCGGCTCCATGGGCCCCGGCACGAAGCTGCCCACGCTGGGTCACGTCTCGTTCGCGCGGCTGCGTGACGCGTACGTCGAGCAGGCCACCGCGATGCTGGCGGCTGGTGCCGACGCCTTGCTGGTCGAGACCGCGCAGGACCTGCTGCAGGCCAAGGCCGCCGCCATCGCCGCCCGGCGGGCGATCGTGACAGCCGATGCCGACGTGCCGCTGATCGTCAACGTCACCGTGGAGACCACCGGCACGATGCTCCTCGGCACCGAGATCGGCGCCGCCCTCACCGCGCTCGAACCGCTGCACATCGACATGATCGGGCTTAACTGCGCGACCGGCCCGGCCGAGATGAGCGAACATCTGCGCCACCTCGCCCGGCACGCCCGCGTCGCGGTCGGCTGCATGCCCAACGCGGGGCTGCCGCAGGTCACTGCGGCCGGGGCCCACTACCCCCTGACGCCGCAGCAGCTGGCCGACGCGCACGACTCGTTCGTACGGGAGCACGGGCTCAGCCTGGTCGGCGGCTGCTGCGGCACGACGCCCGAGCACATCCGGGTGGTGGTCGAGCGCGTACGCGGCCGGGCCCTGACGCCTCGCGAACCTCGACCTGAAGCGGGGGCAGCCTCGCTCTACCAGCATGTGCCGTTCCGGCAGGACACCTCCTACCTGTCGATCGGCGAACGCACCAACGCCAACGGCAGCAAGGCGTTCCGCGAGGCGATGCTCGCCGAGCGCTGGGACGACTGTGTCGACATCGCGCGGGCGCAGATCCGAGACGGCGCCCACCTGCTCGACGTGTGCATCGACTACGTCGGCCGAGACGGCGTCGAGGACATGTCGACGATGGCGTTCCGGCTGGCAACCTCCTCGACGCTGCCGCTGCTGCTCGACTCGACCGAGCCCGCAGTTATCGAGGCCGGACTCGAGCGCGTCGCCGGGCGTTCGGTCATCAACTCCGTCAACTACGAGGACGGCGACGGCCCCGGTTCCCGGTTCGCCCGGATCATGCCGATCGTGCGCGAGCACGGCGCCGCGGTGGTGGCGCTGACCATCGACGAGGAGGGTCAGGCGCGCACCGCGGAGTGGAAGGTACGCGTCGCAGGTCGGCTCATCGACGACCTCACCTCCCGGTGGGGGATGCGTACGGCCGACATCGTCGTCGACTGCCTCACGTTCCCGATCGCCACCGGTCAGGAAGAGACCCGGCGCGACGCGCTCGAGACCATCGAGGCGATCGCTCAGATCAAGGCGCGCTACCCCGAGGTCCAGACGACGCTCGGCGTCTCCAACGTCTCGTTTGGCCTCAACGCCGTGGCCCGTACGGTGCTCAACTCGGTGTTCCTGCACGAGTGCGTGGCGGCGGGGCTCGACTCCGCCATCGTCCATGCCGCCAAGATCGTGCCGCTGTCGCGCATCCCGGACGAGCAGCGCGACGTCGCCCTCGACCTCGTGTACGACCGGAGGCGAGACGGGTACGACCCGCTCAACAAGCTGCTCGAGATCTTCGCCGGCGCCCGGCCGGCCGACACCGCCGCGGACCGCGCCGCAGAGCTGGCAGCGCTGCCACTGCCCGAGCGGCTGCAGCGCCGCATCATCGACGGTGAGGCGAACGGGCTCGCCGCCGACCTCGATGCCGCGCTGGTCGGCGGACGCAGCGCCCTCGACATCGTCAACGAGGACCTGCTGGCCGGTATGAAGACCGTCGGGGACCTCTTCGGCTCCGGGCAGATGCAGCTCCCGTTCGTGCTCCAGTCGGCCGAGGTGATGAAGACGGCGGTCGCCCATCTCGAGCCGCACATGGACAAGACCGACGAGGAGGGCAGGGGCACGATCGTGCTGGCCACCGTCAAGGGTGACGTCCATGACATCGGCAAGAACCTTGTCGACATCATCTTGAGCAACAACGGCTACACCGTCGTCAACCTCGGCATCAAGCAGCCGGTGAGCGCGATCATCGACGCCGCCCAGGAGAACCGTGCCGACGTGATCGGCATGTCCGGGCTGCTGGTGAAGAGCACGGTCGTCATGCGTGAGAACCTCGAGGAGCTGAACAGCCGAGGGATCGCCGACCGGTGGCCGGTGCTGCTCGGGGGTGCGGCGTTGACGCGCGCCTACGTCGAGGAGGACCTGGCAGCCATCTTCTCCGGTGACGTCCGCTACGCGCGGGACGCGTTCGAGGGGCTGCGCCTCATGGAGACCGCCATCGCCGTCAAACGGGGGGTCCCCGGTGCGGCGCTGCCCGCACCACGGCGGCGCGCCGTGCGGACCAAGGTGACACCGCAGGTAGGTCCCGCCGAGGTGCCGGCCCGCTCGGACGTCGCGACCGTCAATCGGGTGCCGGCCCCGCCGTTCTGGGGGGACCGCATCGTCAAGGGCCTGGCGCTGGGCGACTTCGCCTCCTACCTCGACGAGCGGGCCACCTTCATGGGCCAGTGGGGCCTGCGCGCCACCCGTGGCGGGGATGGGCCCTCGTACGAGGACCTGGTCGAGACCGAGGGCCGACCGCGGCTGCGGCTGTGGCTGGACCGGGTGCAGACCGAGGGGATCCTCGAGCCGTCGGTCGTGTACGGCTACTGGCCCTGCTACTCCGAAGCCGACGACCTCGTCGTGCTCGATGCCGAGTCGGCGGCGCGTGAGGTGGCGCGTTTCCACTTCCCCCGTCAGCGACGTGACCGGTTCTTGTGCCTGGCCGACTTCTTCCGATCCAAGGACGCCGGCGAGCTGGACGTGGTGGCCTTCCAGCTCGTCACGATGGGGGGCCGCGTGGCCGAGGTCACCGCTGAGCTGTTCGAGCGCAACGCCTATCGCGACTACCTCGAGCTGCACGGGCTGTCGGTGCAGCTGACCGAGGCACTGGCGGAGTACTGGCACGCGCGGGTCAGGGCCGAGCTCGACTTCGCCCACGAGGACGCCGGCGAGATGGACAGCGTCTTCCGTCAGGGGTACCGCGGCTCGCGCTACTCCTTCGGCTACCCGGCCTGCCCCGACCTCGAGGACCGGGCTGCGCTGGTCACGCTGCTGCGACCGGAACGGATCGGCGTCACGCTGTCGGAGGAGCTGCAGCTGCACCCGGAGCAGTCCACCGACGCCCTCGTCGTCCACCACCCGGAGGCCAAGTACTTCAACGCCCGATGACAGTCTGGTCGCGATGAACCGACCGACGGAGCCCCCGGTGACCGGGCTCCCGGCCGCCGTGCTCTGGGACCTCGACGGCACCCTCGTCGACACCGAGCCCAGCTGGCTGGCGGCGGAGCTCGCGCTGGCACGCCGCCACGGAGGCACGTGGAGCGAGGCCGACGGACTGGCCCTGGTCGGCAACGACATGATCGCCAGCGGCCGTTACATCCGAGACCGGATGGGTCTGCCGCTGACGCCGGAACAGATCGTCGACGAGCTGTTCGACGACATGGTCGCCAGCGTCGAGACCGGCGTCGTGGCACGGCCGGGAGCGCTCGAGCTGCTCGGCGAGCTGCGGTCGCTGCACATCCCGTGCGCCCTGGTCACGATGTCGTACCGGCGCATGGTCGAACCCATCGTCGCCCAGCTCGCTCCGACCGCCTTCGATGCCCTGGTGACCGGTGACGAGGTGGCCCACGGCAAGCCGCATCCAGAGGCGTACCTGACGGCCGCCCGTCTGCTGGGCGTCGCGCCCGAGCGGTGCATCGCCATCGAGGATTCGGTGACCGGGGCGACCTCGGCGCAGGCCGCCGGCGCCCGGGTCGTCGTGGTGCCGAACCGGGTCGAGGTGCCGGCAGTCCCGGGTCGCACTGTCCTGGCGACCCTGGAGCGGCTGAGAGTGGTGGACCTCGTTGCTGCGGCCGCCTCCGCGGCAGATGAGGCGCCGGTGAACATCAGGGGTCGATAACGAAACGTGCCGAACGCCGTGCTGCACCTATCAACGCCGCGGCGAAGTGGCTATCGTGCCCGGCACCGAGATCACACATCAGCCGGAGTAGGAGCACCAATGAGCAGACGGCACCTTCGCCGTTCGGTCGCCATCACGATGGTGAGCGCCCTCAGCGCCCTGGGCCTGGCGGCCTGCGGCAGCAGCGAGCCGCAGACCAGCACCGAGCCCGACCAGTCCGCCTCCGACGCCGTGACGCAGTGCGAGGACCTCAACGCCGCCGTCGCTGACGCACCGGCCAGCGGCGCCGACGAGTTCGTGTTCGCCGCGTCCTCCGACCCGGCAACGCTGAACCCGTTCCACGCCTCCGATGGCGAGACGTTCCGGGTCGCCCGGCAGATGTTCGAGGGGCTCGTGGGCACCA
>JACCZI010000195.1 GCA_013696015.1 Nocardioidaceae bacterium | reverse complement strand
CGGTGCCCGAGGACAGCGCGGCCGCCCGGCTGTTGCGTACGCACGGCTACGCGCCGCTCTGGCAGTCGTGGGTGCTCGAGCTTCCCCCCGGCCGCTCCATCCCTGTGACCGAGCTGAACGACGGGATCTGCATCCGCACCTTCGAGCCGGGTCGCGACGAGCACGCCGCCTACCAGATTGTCGAGGACGCCTTTAACGAATGGCCGGACCGCGAGCCTTCGGAGTACGGCGACTGGGCTGCCGGCGTGTTGCTGCGCCCGGGCTTCGAGCCGTGGCAGCTGCTGCTGACCGTCACCCAAGAGGGTGACGTAGTGGGTGTCTGCAACGTCGTCTTGAGCGGGGGCTGCGCCTTCGTCAGCCAGCTCGCCGTGCGCCGCGATCACCGCAACCGCGGCCTGGCCCGTGCGTTGCTGCTCGAGGCGTTCGGAGCCGGCCGGGCGCACGGCGCACGTCGCGCCGAGCTGTCGACGGACTCCCGCACCGGTGCCCTCAGTCTCTACCTGCGGGTTGGCATGGAGGTCACCCACACCTGGGTTCACCTGGCGAAGGCGCTGGACTGAGCCCGCCATGAGCACCCGGTGGTCGCAGGTGGCAGGGGAGGACGGCGGGGACGCCTACGCCGCGCGGTTCGCGGCGCTGGCCACCGCTGGGCAGGACGTGCACGGTGAAGCCCACTTCTGCGCGAGCCTGGCGTCCCCAGGTGCTCGCGTGCTCGATGCAGGGTGCGGCTCCGGACGCGTCACACTCGAGCTCCATCGGCGCGGTTACGAGGTCGTGGGCGTTGATGTCGACCCCTCGATGCTGCGAGCGGCCCGCCGCGCTGCTCCGGAGCTGACCTTCCTCGAGGGCGACCTCGCAGGGCTCGACGCGCTCGACGACCGCCTCGGCGGCACCTTCGACCTTGTCGTCGCCGCGGGCAACGTGGTCCCGCTGCTGGCCTCCGGTACCGAGCCACAGGTGGTCCGGCGGCTCGCGGCGTGCCTGCGGCCGGCAGGGCTGGTCGTTGCAGGCTTCGGGCTCGACGCCGACCACCTCCCGCTCTCCGAGGCGCCGCTCACGCTCACCGACTACGACCGCTGCTGCACATCGGCCGGCCTCCGGCTGGTCGGCAGGTTCGCCACCTGGCAGGGGGAGGCGTACGAGGGCGGCGGCTACGCGGTCAGTGTCCACCAGCATGCCGGCAGGTGAGTGGCGTCGGGCCGGGAGCGCCTCACGGCGCGTCGCCGCTCGCAGCGGCTCATTGTGGGACCCGGGGCTACCGCAGCCCGACGCCTCGAACAGCCTAGGTCAGCTCACCGGCGCGTTCCAGCCGACCCGCGAACTCGAGCTGCTCGGCGGTCGTGATGAGCCGCGCCGCGCTGCGGGTGCTGCCGGGACGCTCCTCGGGGAGATGCGCGCGTCCCGTCGCTACGACTCGGGCGAAGGCTGCAGCGCGCTCGAGGGTCACTGCGAGGTCGCTGACGGCCACTCCGCGCAGCACGGTGTCGACGAGCTGGCACACCTCGTCCGGACCTGGAGGCTCCACCACCCCGGCCACCACCTCGTGGACGGGCGCGTACCTGCGTCCGGTGTCGTACTCACGCGCTGCTCGTCCCGGTTCGCGGTGGACCCAGGTACGCAACAGGTACAACCGCCACAACGCTCCGGCGAGCGACTCCGGCGGCGCTTGCTGCCACAGGTCGGCCAACAGGTCGAGACCGTGGTCGTCGGCGAGCCGGACCAGGCGTCCGATGACCGCTTCATCAGCGGTGGTGCGGGCACCGCGCACCAGGAGCCCGGCAATCCGGGCACCGGTCTCGGCGCGTTGGGCAGGATCGGCATCGCCCGGCAGCGCGTCAAACAGCGCTCCACCGGGCAGCGCGGGCCTGCGGTAACGGAAAGCATCCATCGCCGGCCAGTCTCTCAGGTGGCCGGCTCCAGAACGCTCAACCGGTCGGCGATGAGGGACACGGCCCGCTCGGGTGGCGACTCGCCTGGCTCGTAGTTGTAGTCCTGGCCGACCGAGTGCTGCACCAGCCAGGACAGGTGGCTCCCGGCCAGTACGAGCGCCTCGGCCTGGATGTGTGACCCAGATGGATCCTGCTCGGCGGGTCCGTAGAACGACACTGCCCACCCGGCGCGGTCACCGAGCTCCATCGGTGTGTACACCGCGGGCACGTCGCGTTGCTCGTAGCCCTGGGCCTTCAACCGTGCCCCGCAGGAGCGCAACCACGACGAGACGATGTCGAACCCGTACCCGGCGGTGAGCTCGTCAGGGAACTCTGCCACGACCTGTGAGG
>JACCZI010000192.1 GCA_013696015.1 Nocardioidaceae bacterium | reverse complement strand
CCGTTCTCCGCAGCCTTGACGACCACCACGCGCATCCCGGCCATGACTGCCGACGCGGCATTGGTGCCGTGCGCCGACGACGGGATAAGGCACACGTCGCGGGCGTCGTCGCCCCGCGAGCGGTGGTAGGCGCGAATGGCCAGCAGCCCGGCCAGCTCGCCCTGCGAGCCCGCGTTGGGCCGGATGGACACCGCGGCGTAGCCGGTGACCTCCGCCAGCCACGCCTCGAGCTCCTCGATCACCTCGACGAGCCCGGTGGCGTCGCCCGCTGGGACAAACGGGTGCAGGTCGGCGAAGCCGGGCCAGCTGAGCGGCTCCATCTCCGCGGTGGCGTTGAGCTTCATCGTGCACGAACCGAGCGGGATCATGCCCCGGTCCAGCGCGTAGTCGCGATTCGAGAGCCGGCGCAGGTACCGCAGCATCGCTGTCTCGGAGCGGTGCTCGTGGAACACCGGATGTGTGAGGTAGTCGCTGGTGCGCGCCAGCTGCTCCGGCAGCGCGTCGCCGGTGGCGACGTCCAGCGCGTCGAGCTCGACGTCGTCGACCCCGAAGGCGGACCACACCGTGTGCAGGTGCCGGCCGGTGGTGACCTCCGACGTGGTCACCCCGACCCGGTCGTCGTCGACCTGTCGGAGGTGGATGCCTCGGCTGCGTGCGGCCGCGACGACCTCGCCGGCGCGCCCCGGGACCCTCACCACCACCGTGTCGAAGAAGTGGCGGGTCTCGACGTCCACTCCCCCACTGCGGAGGCCGGCGGCCAGCACCGCGGCGTGCCGATGGGTCCGTTGGGCGATCGTCCGCAGGCCCGCGGCTCCGTGGTAGACCGCATACATGGCCGCCGTCACCGCCAGCAGTACCTGCGCCGTGCAGATGTTGGACGTCGCCTTGTCCCGACGGATGTGCTGCTCGCGGGTCTGCCAGGCCAGGCGGTACGCCGGGCGACCCTCGGCATCGACCGAGACGCCGACCAGGCGGCCGGGCAGGTGGCGCTCCAGGCCGGCGCGTACGGCGATGTAGCCCGCGTGCGGTCCGCCGTAGAACATCGGGACCCCGAAGCGCTGCGTCGAGCCCACGACCACGTCAGCGCCGAGCCGGCCCGGCGCCTCGAGCAGGCACAGCGCCAGCGGGTCGGCGGCCACCACCACCAGTCCGCCGCGAGCATGCACCTGTTCGATGAGCTCTCGTGGGTCGCGCACCTCACCGCTGGCAGCCGGGTAGGAGATCAGCACGCCACTGAGCTCGCCCTCCGGCAGCCCGTCGTCGAGGTTGCGTACGACCACCTCGACACCCATCGCCGCCGCCCGGGTCGCGATCACGGCGATGGTCTGCGGCAGTGTGTCGGCGGCCACGACGAATGGAGCCGTACCCGTGCCGCGCAGCGCCCGCCGCACCAATGTCAGGGCCTCGGCAGCCGCCGTCGCCTCGTCGAGCAGTGAGGCGTTCGCGGTCGGAAGCCCGCTCAGGTCGGCGACCGCGGTCTGAAAGGTGAGCAGTGCCTCCAGCCGGCCCTGCGAAATCTCCGGCTGATACGGCGTGTACGCGGTGTACCACGCCGGATCCTCCAGGACGTTGCGCCGGATCACCGCCGGCGTGGTTGTCGGCGCGTAGCCCAGCCCGATCATCGCCACCCCCGGGAAGGTGCGCTGCGCCCGATCGCGCAACCGGGCCAGCGCCTCGCTCTCGCTCAGTGCGGCGGGCAGGTCCAGGCGTTCGGCCGAGCGGATACTCGGCGGCAGAGCCGCGGACATCAGCGCGTCGAGGTCGGGAAAGCCCAACGCGGCCAGCATCTGGTGTTGCTCGGTGGGATCCGGCCCGATGTGGCGCCCCTGGAACGGTGCGGCGGCATCGAGTTCGTGCAGGGTCGGGCTGTCGCTCATCTGGAGACTCCCCTGGTCGGCGTCGAACGCGTGGTGACGCCTCCCCCTCTGTCGCCACACGGCTCCAGAGTTGCCTCGTTCGCACGGTTCTTTGCGCCTGAGAGGTTCCGGGGAGGGGTTGCCCCTTCGGCGCTGCGTGTCGGCACTCCCGACAGCAGACTCTCGCGTACGACGTTGACAGCAGGGTCAAACCTATCAGCCGGACGCGGTCTGACCGGCGAGGCTCAGCCCGTCAGCCGGGCCCGCCGGCGGGCAGCGAGCTCGTCAGATGGATGGTCCGACGTGTCTGTCGTCGCCCGCTCGCTCGGTAGCTCGGCCAGCGAGCCCTCGATCTCCCGCCACACCCCGCCGATCGCGATGCCGAACACGCCTTGGCCGCCCTGCAGAAGGTCGATGACCTCTTCGGCGGAGCGGCACTCGTAGACGCTGGCGCCGTCGCTCATCAGGGTCACCTGAGTCAGGTCGTCGGTCCCCCGCTCGCGGAGGTGCTGCACGGCGGACCGAATCTGCTGCAGTGATACCCCGGCGTCGAGCAGCCGCTTGATGATCTTGAGCAGCAGGATGTCGCGGAAGGAGTACAGCCGCTGGGTGCCGGATCCGGTGGCCGCGCGCACACTGGGGTCGACCAGCCCGGTGCGCGCCCAGTAGTCGAGCTGACGGTAGGTGACGCCGGCGGCCTGGCAGGCGGTGGGCCCACGGAAGCCGACGTCGTCAGGCATGACCGCGAGATCCTCGTCAAAAAGGAGCCCCTGCTCCCCGGCTCTGCGCGCGGCCTCGTCGGCGGCCGCCGCCGCATCGGCAGTGGTGTCACGGGTGCCGGTCACGGCGACCTCCGTCAGTGAAGTTACAGCGGCAGTGTTCATCGTCAGTTCGTTGTCACGCTACGGTGATGATCGGAGCGGGTCAACGACCGAACGGCCAGGACGCTGTACCAATAATGGACAAAGTCTAACCGTGCGGTTGAGGGTTAGACGATCGTCCTGTCGCCGAGGAATGCTCTTCGGCCTCCGTTCGGCAGCGTCCTCAGCCGCCGGGCTGAAAGTCCTCGGGCGTGATCTGGTCGAGGAACTCACGGAACTTCTCCACCTCGTCCTCATCCTCATCCGCCACGTGGACCCCTGACTCCCCGAGTACGTCCTCGCTGCACACGATCCGGCTGCCGGTGCGCAGCGCCAGCGCGATGGAGTCAGACGGTCGAGCCTCGACCTGCACGCCGGACCCGAAGACCAGCGTCGCGTAGAAGACGCCGTCCTTGACATCGGTGATCCTGACCTCGTCGAGCTCCTGCTCGAAGGCCGTCACCACGTCGCGCAGCAGGTCGTGGGTCAAAGGTCGCGGCGGGACAACGCCTTGCTGCGCGAACGCGATGGCGGTTGCCTCGACAGCACCGATCCAGATCGGCAGGTAGCGCGCGCCGTCTACCTCACGGAGCAGCACCAGCGGTTGGTTGGTCGGCATCTCAACCCGGACACCGACGACATCGAGCTCGCGCACGCCCCCACCGTACTCCGGCAGGATCGCGACGGTAGAGCACGCCAGCGTCCCGCGTCGGTTAGGCCTCGGGCTAGCGTCGGTGCCGCAGCCCAGCCCTGACCAGCATCGTGTGCAGGCTTACGGACAGCCGGGCGAGCTGCTGTTCGGTCTCTTCGGCGCGAGCGCTGGCGCCCGGGTCGCGCTGGCGGTGCAGCGGCGACACGATCTGCTCGAACAGCCCGACCTCACGGTCAGCGGCGGTCTTGAAAGCCCGAAGATGGCGCGGCTCGAGACCGAAGGCGGCGAGCTCCCCGACGGTTCGGGCGATCGCCAGCGAAGAGCCGTCATAGGGCCCGTTCGGCCCGCGCCCGCGGATCAGGCCGTACTGCTCGATCTGGTCCAGGAGCCCATCGCTGATCTCGGCGCCCTTGACCAGCTGGGCCCGGGTCAATCGCCGCTCGTGGGGATCGGTGCGGAACGAGTCGGCGGTCGGTGCACCGTCGTCGGCCAACACCACCCGCGGTGCGACGGGTCGACTGCCCTCGTCACCTGGTTGCAGCCCGTGGTCTCGTGCTTCCAGATTCTCGCGGATCACCTTCAGCGGAAAGAAGCTGTCCCGCTGGGCGGTGAGGATGTACCGCAGTCGCTCGACGTCGCGCGAGGAGAACTTGCGATAGCCGGACCGACTGCGCTCCGGCTCGAGCAGCCCCTCGGCCTCCAGGTATCGGATCTTGGAGATGGTCACGTCGGGGAACTCGGCCCGGAGCTCGGCTAGAACCTCCCCGATGCTCAGCCGGGCATGCGCCGGCACCGGCGAGGTCACCGCGCGGACCCCCCGGGACCTTCCTGGCTCGGGAAGTAGACCAACCGGTATTTGCCGATCTGCACCTCGTCACCGGCGGTGAGCAGCACCTCGTCGACCCGATCGCGGTTGACGTAGGTGCCGTTGAGGCTGCCCACGTCGCTCACGACGAAGCCCTCGGGGCCACGCCGAAACGCCGCGTGGCGCCGGGAGACGGTCACGTCGTCGAGGAAGATGTCGCTGTCCGGGTGCCGTCCGGCCGATGTCTCGTCGGTGTCGAGCAGGAACCGGGAGCCCGCGCTCGGGCCTCGCCGCACGATGAGCAGCGCCCGGCCAGCCGGGAGAGCGTCGAGGGCGGCGGCGTCCGCTGGGCTGAGCTCGTCGAGATCACCGTCGGGGTCGCCGACGTTGGGTGTCGGTGCCAACGTGGTCGTGGTCTCCGACGAGGGATCCGCGGTGACGAGCCGGTGACCACACTGGGCGCAGAAGCGCGCGGACCCGGGGTTCTCATGTCCGCACTCGGTGCAGAACGGCATTTCGCAGCTCCTCCGCAGATGGTGCCAGCGTCCACGACCAGCCTAGGGGCGCACTCCGACACCCGGGGTCATGCGACTCTCAAGTGCCACTGCAGGGTAATGGTTGCTGTGCAACCTACGGCTCGGCCCCGGCGACGGTCAATCGAGACGATACCGCTCACCCGGGTCGTTTCCTGTGCCGCTCACTGGCCGATAGAGGAGCGGTACTCATCGGCATCGAGCAGCTGCGAAATCGCCGACGCGTCCTCCACTCGGACCTTGATGAGCCAGCCCTCGCCGTACGGGTCGGAGTTCACCAGCTCGGGGGTCTGGTCCAGCTGCTCGTTACGCGCGGTCACTACGCCGGCAACCGGAGCGAAGAGGTCGCTCACGGACTTGGTGGACTCCAGCTCCCCAATGCTCGTCCCGGGCGCGATCGTGTCACCGGCCTGTGGCAGGGCGACGTACACGATGTCACCCAGTTGCTCTTGCGCGTACTGCGTGACACCGACCACGACACCGTCCTCCTCGACGCGGACCCACTCGTGCTCGGCGGTGTACTTGAGGTCGTCGGGGTACACGGGGTGTCCTCCTCGGATCAGGGGGCCGGCTGAGCGTACTCGGGGGTCCGTTCCTCCGCCAGTGCGGTGACGTCGAGGGCGTCGGTCTGTTCGACCGTCACGCTGCCGCCGAGCGCCTGCACCTCGTCCTGCAGGCCGCCGGGGAACCCAACCGCGACGCTCAGCGTCGCGGCCGACCCGACGGCGTCGATGACGTACGGCGGCCGCACCTCGGCGCCGTCGATGGTGAGAGTTCCGTCACTGACTGCGAAATAGGTCTGTGCGACCACCCGGGCGGAGTTGTTGATCTCGATCGCCTCAGCACCGGCGTCGCGCAGCTCTTCGATGGCGTTGAGCATCGTGACGGCGCTGACCGCTGCTTCGGGGTCGTTGATGCGGATGACCACCCCCGGCCCTCGGGCAGGCACCGTGCCGGCCAAGATCGCCAACGTCGAGGCCTCGCGGCGGGCTTCCAGCAGCGCGGTCTGGCTCGCGGTCGTGCTTGTCTGCAGCTCCCGCTTGGTGGTCTCCAGCTCGTTGATCTGCTTCTCCGCCCGCGCGTTGGCCGCGTCCAGCGAGTCGAGCAGCTCGATCAGGTCCCCTCGCCGGGCACCGGGATAGACCCCTTCGGCGTCATTGACGCGCACCTGCAGCGCGGCAGCGAAACCGAGCGCGCCCAGCAGCACCGCGACCAGCGCCTGGCCCCATGCGGGTCGGCTGGTGAGCGCGCTGCGGAGCGACCTCCGCCTCGGCTCAGGCATGGAACACATGCCGTCGGATCGCGGCGACATTGGAGAAGATGCGGATCCCGAGCACGACGATCACTCCGGTAGAGAGCTGCCCTCCGACCCCGAGTTGGTCACCGAGATAGACAATCAGTGCGGCGATGACGACGTTGGAGACGAACGAGATCACGAAGACCTTGTCGTCGAAGATGCCGTCGAGATAGGCCCGCAGAGCGCCGAAGACCGCATCGAGCGCAGCCACGACTGCGATGGGAAGATACGGCTGCAGCGGCACCGGCACCGTCGGCTGCAGCAGCAGCCCAGCCACGACGCCGGCGACTAGGCCGAGGACCGGTATCACGGCAGCTCCCCCTGACGTTCGGCGTACAGCACCCGGAGCCGTGCAGCGGGCGCCGCCGGCAGCGACAGGGACTCGACCGTGTCCATGTCGAACCGGAGCCCGAAGTTCGTCTCCAGATCCAGCCATGCCTGTCCGCCAGGGGTGTCGACGAAGCGCGCTTCTAGCGTGGCTGAGTCGCCCACCGCCTGGACGGCGTACGGCGGCGAGAGTGACCGGTAGTTGACGGTGATCGCAAAGCCGGCGCCGCGGATGGCGGACAGTGGGCTGATTCGGTTGCCGTTGATCGCGATCGCCTCGGCTCCGGCCTGCCACAGTCCGTTGACGAGCACCTGCAGGTCCGTGTCGAGCACGGCACCTTCTCCCCCCGGCTTGGTGCGTTCGGCATCGTCGGCGACGACGCGTACGCCAGGCCCGGACACGGCGGCGGCACCGGTAAGGGTGCGAAACCGCCCGAGGTCGGCGAGCAGGTCGGCATCGTTTTGGCTGGCGGTTTCAGCTGTCCCCTGCAGGTCGGCCACCTGTTGCTGCAGCACATTGCTCAGGCCGGTCAGCGCGGCGAAGTCGGCCCTGCCGTCGTCAATCTGCGCGCGCAGTGCCTCAGACTCTCGTTCGGCCTCCGACGCGCCGCTTCGAGTCTGGACAGCGGCGAGCGCGACCAACATGCCGAACGCCAACAGCGCCCCCAGTGCTGGGCCAATGCCGCGCCGACGAGCCGTCGACGTCACTGGGGCTCCTCGGGCAGCTGTCACACGTGCGTAGTCAGCATCGAGCGCCGTGTCGCTCAGGTACTGCAGCAGGTCGGCCCGCGGCGCGACCGGTCCGGTGTCAGTACGGCTGGCCATGGTGTGTCACCTCCCCTGCTCCGTCGCGAATCTCAGCTCTGCGCGACACGTGGCGTCTCGACGAGCAGCTTGCGAACCTGCCAGCCGTACAGCAGGCCGGCCCACCAGTACAGGCCGGTGCCCCAGATCGCGAACGCCCACCCGAAGACGTTGGCGAGATCCGCGAGCGTGCCCGCGTCGTCGCCGAGCAGCAGGAGCGGGAAGGCGTACAACAGACTCGCGGTGGCCGCCTTCCCGAGGAAGTGCACCGGAAGCGCGCTGTAGCCGCGGGTCCGCAGGAACGGCACGAGGGCGAAAAGGTAAACGTCACGTAGCGGGAGCAGCACAGCCAGCCAGAGGGGAATGATGTCGCGCAAGGCCAGGGCAACGACGACCGAGAGGATGTAGAGCCGGTCGGCGACCGGGTCGAGCAGCTGACCGAGTTTGGACGCCTGGTTCAGCGTCCGAGCCAGCAGGCCGTCAAGATAGTCGGTGATGCCCGCAACCATCAGCACGATCAGTGCCAGCACGTCGTACTCCGGGCCGAGAACCAGGTACAAGAAGAGCGGCACCCCGAGCAGTCGCAGGACGCTGAGCAGATTGGGCACCGTGAGCACCCGGTCGCTCGGAGCCGTCACGTGCCCGTCGGCCACCGACGTGCCTCCTCGTGGGACAGCTCGGCGGGGCCGTTCCCCGCCGCATTTCCCTGCGCCGCAAGGCTACCCGTCGGGAGGCGTCACCTCCGGAGCCTCGAGCGGGCTCGCGGACATCCGCACCCACGGCCATCGGCTTTGTGCCGCTGGCTTCAGGCCGCGGTGACGTGTTCGAGGTCGGCGGCCGTGAGGTCGTCGAGGGTGTCGCCCGGGGGTAGGGCTGCGAGGATGTCGCTGTCTTCGTTCAGCGGTGTGTCGCAGTGGTCGCAGGGGCAGCGGGTTCGGGGTTGGGGTGGCCACCAGGTCTCAACGGGGACGGGTTCGGCCTCGACTCGGTAGCCGTGCCCGGTGGGGGTGGTCCAGGCCACGACCCCGGGTTCGACCTGTTCGCGGCTGAAGCCGGCGAAGGTCGCGGCCAGGTGGTGATGTCGACACCCGTCGATCAGGTCCGCGGCCCGGGTCCGGCCCTGCGGCCATTCCGGGGTGTGATCGGCGTCGCAGCCACCGGCCCGCGCGGTACACGTCATCGACGCGGGCGCTGTCGACGCGAGTGGACGGTGAAACACCGGGTCGGGCGGAGCAGCGTCTCACCGGCGAGCATGGGGCGTATCCCCTCCCGTAGAAACCCCGACCCGCCTTACGCGCGGCACTGACAAGCAACTCGTCAGGACGGGATTGGCACGGCCATCCTCGGGTACCACGCTTGCTCGCGTAGTCCCAAGACGAATCCCGGAGGCCCAACCTGTGGCTCGCAACACGCTCTCTCGCTCCCTACACGACGTCGGCCTGGCCGCCTGGTTCGGCGGCACATTGGCGAACGCCGTCGCGTTGAATCCAGCCGCCGCTGAGGCGGGTGACTCGTCTAGCACCGGCCGCGTCGCAAACAAGGGCTGGGATCGCTGGACTCCAGTCAACGCCGCCGCGATTGGGGCGCACCTCATCGGCAGCATCGG
>JACCZI010000165.1 GCA_013696015.1 Nocardioidaceae bacterium | reverse complement strand
GCACTGGATCCGTGGGCAGGACCGCCGGGTCGCGGTCGGCGTCAACGCCCACGTGATCAACCTCGCTGCGGCAGATGCGGACTTCGCGGCCCGAGTCCGACGCGTCGACCTTGCCTATCCCGACGGGCAGTCGGTGGTGTGGGCCTGCCGCCTGCTGGGTGCGGCCGCTCCAGAGCGCGTGGCGACCACCGACCTTATTCATCCTCTGGCGGCGATGTGCGCTGGCGAAAGTGCCGGCATGTACTTCTTCGGCGGCAGGCCTGGCGTCGCCGCCCGGGCGGTGAGCCGGCTGCGTGACCGCGAGCCGACGCTGCGCATCGACGTGCACCACGGCTACATCGACCCTGCCGAAACACCGGCGATCATCGAGGACATCAACGCCAGTGGCGCTGCGGTCCTGCTGGTCGGTCTGGGCGACCCGTTGCAGCAACACTGGGTCGCCCAGCACCGATCCGAGCTTCGCCCGCCCGTCGTGCTGACGTGTGGTGGCCTCTTCGACTGGGTGAGTGGGGACAACCGGCGGCCGCCGGACTGGATCGTGCGTGCCGGCCTGGAATGGTCGTGGCGGCTCCTTCTCGAGCCACGGCGGCTTGCCCACCGCTATCTCGTCGGCAACCCCGCCTTTGTGGCCCGGGTGGTCGCAGCCCGGCTCGTCCGGCAACGAGTGTGACGCCGCCGGACAGCCGCATGCAGTCCCGTTAGAGCTACGGAGCTGTCTGCGCCGCGGTGGTCGCCGAGCGGTTCCCTGACCTGTCCACGGCCCGGACGAAGTAGTTCGTCGTCGTCGTGGGCATGTCGAAGACGGCGGACACACCGCCCTTCACCGCAATGACGCGGTCGTCGGCGATGACCTCGTAGGTCAACGCGCGACCGGAGTCGTCCGTAGAAGCGGTCCACGTCAGCTCGAGCTGCCCGGCATTGGTTCTGCGCGTGGCGAGGTTTCCCGGTGTGGCCGGCGCCTGGTTGTCACCGACGCCCAGGCGGAAGAACCCGCCGTTCCACTGCGTCGCGCCGGTGCCGTTGCGCGAGTGGGTGAAGTCCCCGCCGACCCACAGGGTGCCCCTGCTGTCGGGCTGGATGGCCCAGGCGCCGTGTCCGGCCCGGGTGGCCAGGCCGCTGGGCAGGAAGTCGGGGATGTAGGCGCCGGTGTCGGCGTCCCAGGCGCCAACGAAGTTGATGTTGTCCACCTGGTTGGTGTTCGTCGTGGGGTAGGTGTCGGCGCCCGCGTAGGTGTACTGGTTGCAGTGGCAGCTGGCAAACACCAGCCCGTCGTACGGTGTGATCACCTGGAAGTCGCCGCCACGTCGGGTGATGTTGGTCGTCTGACGCGCGAAGGTGGCGGCGTCGACCTGGAACAGCATGTGCTCCGACCCGCCGTACCACACGGAGTCGCCGGCGACGGCGATCGCCTGCTGGTAGTTGGCCTTGGCGCTGAACGTCGGCGACGCCAGTCCGGGGACCAGGGAGGCGTCCGCGGCGGACAACACCGCGACCCGCTCGGCGGCCCTGCCGCTGACGTTGTGGAACCACCCGGCGAGGTAGACCCGACCGTTTCCGAGGGAGATGGCATTGACCGAGCCGTCGAACGCCGGTCGCCAGCTGCGGTCCGGTTGAGCCGTCTGCAGGTCGACGCGGGCAGCGTTGCGGGCGTACGCGGGGTTCGAGCCGCCGCCCGAGAGGTGGCTGAACGAGCCGCCGATGTAGAGCCAGCCGCCGTGGACTGCCAGGGCACGGACGAACAGCCGGCTGCCCGTGCTGCGCTGCTCGAGCTGCACCTGCCACTGGTTGTCGATCTGACCGGTCTCCGGGTCGAGCGCGACGATGCCGGGGACGGCCCGGCCGTTGACGGTTTTGAACTCGCCGCCGGCGACGACGTCGCCGTTCGGCAGGGTCGCCAGAGCCAGCACCTGGCCGTCGAACGTGGGGCGGAAGTCGCTCAGCCAGTCGGCGGTGTCGACGTCGAACGCGGCCAGGTAGCTCTGCTCGACCTTGCGTCCTGCTGTGGGGTTCTCGACGAACTGGAAGTTGCCGCCGACGATCATGCGGTCCGCCGTGGCCTGGGTGAAGGCGTGGACCTCGTCGTCGAAGAGCGCGCCGGACCCGTTGGCCGAGCCGGACACGCCCCAGGTCTGCGTCTTGGAGGCATTGTCGGGCAGCCGGCGCACGGTGGTCGCGGGCGCCCCGGAGTCGGGCAGGTTCGAGTAGGTCAGGTCGCCGGACAGCAGCTTGGGGCGCAGGTACACCTGCGTGAACGGAACTGCGCGGCCGCTTCCGGTCTTCCAGACGTAGCTGGAGGTGTTGTCGAGCCCGGCGACGGTGTTGCCGTAGGCGAAACCCGGCCGGTATCCCTCGGCGCTCGCGGAGGTCGTGGAGATCCGCTGGTAGGCGTTGTCCGTGCCCACCGAGGCGGTGGTGCCCCCGTTGACGGGTTTGGTGGCGCCGTTCACTGACCATCCGGCGAGCGACATACCGCCGCCGAAGGCCCACACCCAGCGATCGCGGTCGCCCAGCCGCAGCCGCGACTCCTGCCAGTGGCCGGCCGTTGTCGGGTTGGTCACCGTGGCGCGGCGCAACCGGATGCCGTCGGGGAGCGCGTCGACTCGTCCGCCGTCGAGCAGGCCGTCAATGGTGCGGGCGGCGAGCGCCCGGGGCGCGAACGCGGCCTGGCCGGTGGGGGTGGTCACATCGATGGACTTGCCCTGACCGCCGTAGCCGAAGCCCCAGCCCTCACGGCCGCGCCCGACAAGCACCCAGCCACCACCGTCGGTGGTCTGGTCGCACCAGAACTGCTGCGGCACGATCAGAGTCGGCGTCTGCAACCAGTAGATCCCGTCCGGCTTCTCGGGAAAGTTCGACTTGATCTCCCAGCAGGAGGCCGCAGCCGTCTGCGCCGAGAGACCGTCACGAATGGTCGTGTTCGGCGCCGCCTGCGCCGGCTGGGCAACGGCGCTGAGTGCGCCCACGCCGAGCGTTCCGGTCAGTGCGGCGACAGCCATCGCGCGGCGTCGGGGGAGCGGGCGAGGCGCGAGCAGGCGCCAGTGCATGCGGAGAGCAGTCATCAGAGGTGTCCTTGTCGGCGGGTCCGAGTACGCGCCGGCGGGGACCAGATCGCCCAACCGAGCTTGGCTAAAGAATACGGACGGATATCGGAAAAATGACGCGAATCCGTAATGTTACATTAGGTATCTGAGTCATAACACAAAGTAATTG
>JACCZI010000152.1 GCA_013696015.1 Nocardioidaceae bacterium | reverse complement strand
CTGCGGAGCTGTCCGGCGGCCTCGAGCGCCGCCGCGTGCTCGCGCTCCGCGTCCAGCAGGCTGGTGCGAGCCGCCGCCACGTCCGGCTGGACCGTCCCGAGCGCGGTCTGCACCTCAGGGTCGTCGCGGGTTGCGGTGGCCTCCTGCACGGCCGCCCGGTACCGCTCGAGCACCCCGTGCAGCTCGTCACGTTGGGCTGGCGGGAGTGCGGCGCCCCGGGCCGCATCCAGATCCGCGAAGCCGCCGTCGTGAGCTGACTGCTCGGCGTGGCGCCGCGCAGTCGTGGCGACCCGTTGCGCGGTGACCAGGTCGCGCAGCTGTGGAGCCAACTGTTCCAGCGCGTCGAGCCGCTCACCGGCCTCGGCCAGGTCGACGTCGAGGGTGGCGTCGGTTTCGTCGGGGTCCGCCGCCGTGTGGCGGTCCAGCAGGGCCTCGAGCTGCCCGCGGCGGAGGCCGACCTGCTCGGTCAGGGACGCCAGCTCGGCGTCGTGGTCCAGCAGCTCGGCCCCGAGCCCGGTCAGCTCTGCCTCGCGTTCGACGAGTCGGAGGGATACCTCCTCAGCTGCTGCGGCTGCCTGACGCGCGTGCTGGTGCGCGGCCGCGAGGGACTCGACCGTTTCGAGAGCCGACTCGATGTCAGCGCCGGCCGCACGACCTTGCAGAGTGAGCCAGGCGGTCTGCGCTCCGTCGTGCTCGGCCGTTGCGGCATCCCGTTTGCGCGCCGCGGTGGCCACCTCGGCCCGGGCGGCGTGCTCGTCGGCCTCGTCAGGGACGCCGTCGGTCCCAGCGGCTGGGGCCGGGTGCTCGCAGCCCCCGCACACCGGGCAGGGGGCACCGGCTGTCAGCGAGCTCGCAAGCCAGATTGCGGCACCCGCCAGCCTGCGGTCTCGGAGGTCGTTGAGGACGTCGCGCGCGTCGTTGTGCTGCGTGACCGCAGCGTCGAACCGTTGGCGCCGCCGATTCAGCTCGTCGCGGGCCTCCGGCAGCGCCTGGGCGGCGCTCAGCACCGCGCGCGCGGAGTGCAGCTGCGCCTCGATCCGGTCGATGCCGCACGCAGTCGTACGCGCCTGCGCAAGCGCGTCGCGTAGCTGCTCGATCTGCTCCGCCAGTGCGTTCAACCGGGTAAGCAGGTGGGCGCGCCGTGCCGCCACCTGTTGCTGCTGCCGCAGCAGGTCTGCGAGCTTCGCGCGCAGGATGCGGCTGGATGCCACGAGCTCGCTCCAGGTGCGGAGCGAGCTCAGATCGGCCTCGGTGGCCGCTCGCAGACCGTCCACAGCAGCGACCTGCTTGCGCAGTGGCAGGTCGTCGGGCGGAAGTACCGAACCGGTCCTTCTCGCAACGCCGCGCATCAGGTCGACGGCTTGCAAGCTGAGGTGCACTGCCCGCTCCGCCTCGTCGAGCGGGTCGAGGAGAGCCACCACCTCACGGGCCTGATCGCTGGAGTCCAACCGCTGTTGCGCCTGCGCCACGTGCTCGCGTTGCGCGTCCAACACGTCAAGCGCTGCCTGCGCGGACACCCCCGACTCGCGCAACGAGGTGCGTCGAGTGTGGTCCTCGAGCGAGCGGCGGCAACCGTCTACGCGCTCGTGCAGTTCGGAGACCCGAACGGCGGCGGCGCGGGCCCGTCGAGCCAGCTCTGCTGCGGTGGCGGTGGCCCAGCCACACCAGCAGGAGCTGTCGTCTCCCGGGCCGTCCGTTGCTGCGACGGCCGCGATCTGGTCGGCGAGTGTGGCGGCAGCGCGGTGGTGCTCCGCGTCGGTGCGCCCGGTCTGCTGCCGGTGCCAGACCAGCCACCGCTCCACGTCTCGGAAGCGTGAGGTGGCGAACAGCCGTTCCAGCACGGCCTTGCGAGAATCGCTCCCCGACCGAAGGAACTCCTGGAATCTGCCCTGCGGCAACATCACGACCTGGGTGAACTGGTGCACGTCCATGCCCATCACGCTCGCCGCGAGCTGGCTCACGTCGGGAATGCGCGTCGCCAACGTCTCCCAGCCACCGGCTCGCCACTCCTCCGCCAGCGCCGTCGCCTGGGCCGGCGTGGTGCCCGTGCCTCGCGCCTTCGGTCGCTGCCAGGCGGGGGACCGGACGAAGCGAAGCCGTCGCCCCCCGACGCTCACGACCATCTCGACCCTGGGGACCGATGCCGGCGCCGCGGCGTCACAGCGCAGCCGGGCCGCCTGCTGGCGGTCACCGGGGACCTGGCCGAACAACGCAAAGCACACCGCGTCGAGCAGGCTGGTCTTGCCGGCACCGGTGCTGCCGGTGACAAGGAAAAGGCCGGCCTCGCCCAATGCGTCGAAGTCGACGCCAACCGTGTCGGCGAAGGGTCCGAAGGCCGTGATCTCGAGACGGTGCAGCCGCATCAGCCGGCCCTCCGACCTGGTGCGCCCGGGATCTCCGCTGCGGCGCCGGCGCGCTGCGCCTCCAGCATCAGCTCGTCGAGCGGCTTGCGGCAGCCTTCGCAGGCCGCCTCGAGCAGCGCCCGCTCATCGAGGTCGGCAGGCACCTCACGCACCGCGGTGACGAAGTCGGTCACGATGTCGCGCTCGGAGCGGCCGGTCACGATCGGCGCCGACGACAGGGGGGTCGCATCCCGGCCCTCCGGCTCGAAGCCGAGCATCAGCACGTGCGGAAAGCGTCCTTCGCGCAACCGCTCCATCGCAGCCCGCGGCCGCTGCCGATCGGTCAGCGTGACCTGCAGCCAGCGGTCCTCGAGGTCGTCGTACCGGGAGTTCGTGAGCAGGTCGTCGAGCCGGCCCCTCAGCCGCCCCAGACGTCGGGGGACCGGCGCCGCGACGAAGTCGGCCCGCTCGAAGCCGTCGTTGCCGAGCTCCACAAGCCATGAACCCTTGACGTGGTCGGTCTCGCTGAACGAGTACGCCAGCGGGGATCCGCTGTATCTCACCCGCGGCGTGATCTGCTGTCGGCCGTGCAGGTGGCCCAGTGCCACGTAGTCGAGGTCGTCGAACGTCGCAACCGGCACGTGGCAGACACCCCCGACCGAGATGTCTCGCTCGCTGTCGCTCGGGGTGCCGCCCGTCACCCAGCTGTGCGCCAGCACCACCGACCGGGTCCCCGCTGCCCGCTGCGCCAGGTCCGCGCGCACCATCGCCATGGCCGCGGCCGTGACCGCAGCGTGGGAGCGGTCGTCAAGCTGCCAGCGCTGTGTCAGCGACTCCGGTTCGAGGTAGGGCAGGCCGTAGACGGCGACCGGGCCGAACCGGTCGTCCAGCAGCACCGGCTCGGACAGACGGGCGCAGTCGGTGCGCAGGTGCACTCCCGCAGCGGTGATCAGGTCGGCAGCAAAGCCCAGCCGTGACGCGGAGTCATGGTTGCCGGAGGTGATGACGGTCGGGATGCGCAGCGCCGCGAGCCGCTGCAACGCCTCGTTGGCCAGGTGCACCGCATCGACAGGTGGCACCGCACGGTCGTAGACGTCCCCGGCGACGACCACCAGGTCGACCGCCTGCGCGCGCACCGTCTCCAGCAGCGAGTCCACGAAGGCCGCCTGCGCGTCGAGCAGCCCTTCGCGGTGGAAGGACCGCCCGAGGTGCCAGTCGGAGGTGTGGAGGATGCGCACGGCTGCGACGCTAATCGCCGGCACCGACAGGATCGTTCCGGTGGGGCCGCGTGTCCGCACCTAGGATGCCGCGGTGACGTGTGAGCAGGTGGACGGACGTTCCCATCGCGAGCGCATGGCCGCGGGGGAGTGGTACATCACCGACGACGAGATCGCGGAGGTGCAGCGGCAACGGGCGGAGGTGAGCGCCGCCTTCAACGCCTGCCCCCCGGCCGATGTCGAACGGCGCCGGAGCCTCCTCGTCGGGCTGCTCGGCATGGTGGGCGACGGCGTCGAGGTCCGATCGCCGGTGTACGTCGACTACGGCAGCAACGTCACGATCGGCGCCGGGACGTTCCTCAACTACGGCTGCCAGCTGGCCGACGTCGCCGCCATCGCCATCGGCGACGCGGTCCAGGTGGGGCCGAACGTGCAGCTGCTGACGCCGATCCACCCCCTGGAGGCACGGGCCCGCCGGGATCGGTGGGAGCGGGCGGCACCGATCCGCATTGGGGACAACGTCTGGCTGGGCGGGGGAGTGATGGTGTTGCCCGGCGTGACGATCGGCGCCGACACGGTGGTCGGTGCGGGCGCCGTGGTGACCCGCGACCTGCCGGACGGCGTGCTCGCCGTCGGCAACCCCGCCCGCGTGGTGCGCTCACTTCCCTGACGGGACGTCTCGGGCGGCGTACGCGTCAGCCCGCCCGGATCGCCACCGCACGGCGCAGGTCGTCGCGGGAGTCGGACACCGAGCGGCGCAGCCCGGGGTCCAACGACTCGTCGGCCAGCAGCGCGTCCGCAAGGTCCAGCGTCGCCGGCTCGGCGGCGTACGACGGGAACAGCAGCTGAGCGGTCTCGGCGACCAGCCAGCCAGACCGGAACGACGCCGTGCTCGCGATCTCGGCGAAGTAACGGGCGACATACGGTTGCAGCAGCTCGGACTGCTCGGCTCGCCAGAACCCCTCGCACAACGCGTACGCCTGGGCGTTGCTGAGCTCGTGGTCGGTCAGGATTCTGGTCCAGACAGCGGCCTTGGTGTCCACGTCGGGCAGCGAGGCCCGAGCCCGTGCGGCGTGCACGACTCCCTGCGAGGAGGTGTCGCGAGCCAGCTCGGCGTCGATGTCGTCCCGGGAGGCACCGCCGCGTCGCGCCAGCTGGGTCAGCGTCAGCCACCGCATGTCGGCGTCCATCGCCAGCCCTTCCGGCGGGTCGCCGTCCAGCCAGCGGCGCAGCCTCGGGCTGTCGGTGCTCACCTCCGCCACGCCAAGGGCAGCGGCCAGCTGTAGCCCCGACCCCGGCGCGGCTGTGTACAGGCGCCGGTCGAGCGCGGCGGCGACGCGCCCGGAGGCGGCGGTGTCGCCGCCGAGGTACTGCCCGACCAGGAAGACGTCGGCCCACCACGACAGGTTCGACACCGCGATGTCCTCGGTCTCGGCCGGCAGCCCCGCCACGAGGAGGTCCAGGACGAGCTCGCAGGACAGGTCGCCGTCGGCGACAGCGTCGCGCACCGCCAGCCAGATCGCACCCCGGGTGACCGGGTCGGTGACCTCGGCGATGCGGTCCGGCAGCGCTGCCAGGGTGTGCTCGTCGTAACGCACCTTCGCCCACGTCTCGTCGCGCGCGTCGGGGATGAGCAGCGTGCCCGCCTCAGGACCCCACGGCAGCGCGGTGGCGTCCCCGACCACCTGCAGGCGCTCATCGCGTCCATCGTTGTCGGCGTCGACCCGGCGGACGGTCAGACCGTGCGGCCGCTGCGCCGGGTGGTCGGCGGGCGGGATGCGCGTCAGCTGTCCCTCTCCCACTCGCAACGTGTCGAGCCCCGGGGTCCGCAGCCACCCCATGGACCAGGCGCGCAGGTCCTCGGCGCCCGCCCGCTCCCAGGCGCCGAACAGGTCGTCGAGCGTGGCGTTGCCGTACGCGTGGTCGCGCAGGTGGGTGCGGACGCCCGCGAGGAACACCTCGTCGCCTAGGTACGCGTTGAGCTGTTTCAGCGCCGCGGCACCTTTGGCGTAGGAGATGCCGTCGAAGTCGGTGAGAGCCGCCGCGGCATCGGGTGCGCCGTTGCCCGCGACCGGGTGGGTCGAGGGGCGCTGGTCGGCGGCCATGCCCCACCGCTTGCGCCCGTAAGCGAACTCCACCCAGGAGTCACGGAACGCGGTGACGTCATCGGTGACGCGGTAGGCCATGTACTCCGCGAACGACTCGTTGAGCCACAGGTCGTCCCACCAGCGCATGGTGACGAGGTCACCGAACCACTGGTGCGCCATCTCGTGCACGATGACCCGGGCTCGCCCGCTGCGGACGCCGTCAGGGACCTGTGACCTGAAGATCATCTCGTCGCGGAACGTCACGCAGCCGGGGTTCTCCATCGCCCCGGCGTTGAACTCCGGGACGAACGCCTGGTAGTAGTCGCCGAACGGGTACCGGATCCCGAAGAGCCGGTGGTACTCGTCGAACGCGGCGGCGGTCACGCCGAACAACTCGTCGGCGTCCTTGTCCAGGTGCTCGGCGAGCGACCGGACCGCGACGAGGCCCATCCGGATGCCGTCGTGCTCGCGGGTCAGGCAGTGGTACGGCCCTGCGACCAGGGTCACGAAGTACGTCGCGAGCGGGGCCGACTCGGCCAGCTCCCAGCGCCCGGGCGACACCTGCGAGGCCCGGGTGTTGCCGAGCACCGTCCACTCCGGCGGTGCGGTGACACGCATCGAGTACGGCGCCTTGAGGTCCGGTTGGTCGAAGCAGCCGAAAATGCTTGGCGCAGCGTCGAGGAACGACATTGCGTAGATGTAGGTGGTGTCGTCGGCAGGGTCGACGCTGCGGTGCAGGCCCTCACCGTCGTTGCGGTAGGCCATGTCGGCGCTGACCAAGAGCCGGTGCTCGCCGGCGTCGAGGTGCAGCGGAAAGCGGCCGTCCGCTAAGTCGGTCGGGTCCAGCGTCACTCCGTCCAGCTCGACAGCGTGGAGCCGGTGCGGCGTGACGTCCAGGAACGTGTCGGTCGCCTGCATGACCTCGCATGCGATCTGCGACTGCGACCCGAAATGGTCAGGGCCGCGGTCGAGATCGAGCTCGAGGTGGTAGCTGAGGACACGCATGGCGGCGGCCCGGGCTAGCGCTTCAGAGGCGGTCAGGCTCGACATGCCGGACACTGTAGGACGAATCGGTCTCGTCCACGTCACCGAGCAGCCGAGTGACAGCGGACTCGCAGTTGACCGCAAGTGCGTTGGGGTCGATCTGGAAGCCGGTCATCTCGTCATGCGGGTTGGTCATGAGGTTGACGGGGTTACCCGGTGCGGAGCTGCAGCAAGTTTGGGGCACCCTTACATGGTCAACTCGGCACGTTTCGCAGGTACTTGACTGGGTACAAAGTGCCTTGCGATTCGAACCAGACCGCGTCACAGGCGCGGGCAAGCCACGATCACGGAGGTCCCATGAGCGAGCAGTGGAGCAGTCGCGAGCCCTCGACGGGGGAGGTGCCCTCGGAGACGTCTTCCACCACCGACACGGCCAAGGCAGAAGCCAGCAACCTCGCGCAAACCTCGAAGGACAGCGCCGGGCAGGTCGCCGGAACCGCCAAGGACCAGGGCCAGCAGATCCTCTCCGAGGCCACCTCCCAGGCCAGTAACCTGGCCGGTGAGGCCAAGTCCCAGATAAGTCAGCAGGCAGGGCAGCAGCAGGAGCGCGCCGCCACCACGCTGCACGGGCTCGGTGACGAGCTGGCCGGCATGGCCGACCAGAGCGAGTCGGGCGGGATGGCATCGCAGCTGGTTCGACAGGCCTCGGAGCAGGTGCACCGCGTGGCCGGGTGGCTCGACAGCCGCGACCCCCGCGGGCTGGTCGAGGACGTGCGCGACTTCGCGCGACGCAAGCCGGGCACCTTCTTGGCCGGGGCGGCTGCTGCCGGCCTGATCACCGGGCGCGCCACACGCGCCGGTGTGGACCTCAAGCGTGACTCGTCCTCAGACAACGACGGGTACCCGGACGCTCGTTACGACTCGACGATGGCCTACCCCGAGACCGCGTCGCAGTACCCGTACGACACAGTCGATGTCGGCGGCACCGTGGACCCGCTGTACGGCACCGGCGGCACGTACGCGGCTGGCACGTACGCCAGTGGCACCTACGCCGCGGACCCGTATGTGAGCGACGTCGGCGGGACTGCGTACTCCGATGAGCCCTACACCGGCGAGACGGCCGGCGGCACCTACCCGAACGAGACGGCGGATCCCGGGGAGCCGCGGAGATGACCGATCCGATGACCGAACGGCCGAACCTGGGGGCGACTGCCGCGCCGGTCGGCGGTTACTCCGATGACTACACCCACGCCGGTAGCCACGTCGGGCAGGCGCGGGACCCCTCCGACGTCTCCGTCGGCCAGCTGATGGGCGACATCAGCCGCGACCTGTCGACCCTGATGCGGCAGGAGCTCGAGCTGGCCAAGGCGGAGCTGAAGCAGGAGGCCGCCAAAGCCGCCCAAGGCGCGGGCATGCTGGGCGGGGCCGGGCTGGCCGGCTACTTCTTGGTCCTGTTCCTCTCCCTGGCGCTGGCCTGGGCGCTGTCGGCTCCGGTAGGAGACGGGTGGGCCCATCTCATCGTGGGAGTCCTCTGGGGCCTGGTCGCCGCCACGCTGTTCCTGCTGGGCCGCAAGCGGTTGCAACAGGTGAACCCCAAGCCGGAGCAGACGGTCGAGACAGTCAGCGAGATTCCGTCCGCGCTCAAGCCGAACGCCTGAAGGAGACGACGATGACAAGTGATCCGGACCAGATCCGGCAGTCCATTGAAGAGACGCGCGCGTCGTTGAGCGCCGACGTCGACACGCTCAACGAGAAGGTCAACCCGGCCCGGGTGGTCCAACGCCAGAAGAGCCGCGCCGGCGCAAAGCTGACCGGCGCCAAGGACAAGGTGATGGGGACGGCGTCGGACAGCAGCTCCTCGGTCGCCGGAGCCATGGGGAGCGCGCAGGACAGGGCCACTTCGGCCGTGTCATCGGTCACTGACACCGCTGCCGCGGCTCCCGACGCGATTCGGCAGCGGACCGAGGGCAACCCGCTCGCAGCCGGACTGGTCGCTTTCGGTGTCGGCTGGTTGGCCTCGTCATTGGTGCCGTCCAGCTCGGTCGAGCAGAAGGCTGGCACCGAGATCAAGGAGCGCGGCAGCGACCTGGCGCAGTCGGTGGCCTCGGAGGCCAAGCAGGTCGCCCAAGATGTGGCCCAGGATCTCAAGGGTCCGGCGCAGGAGGCCGCCGACTCGGTGAAGTCCACGGCGCAGGACGCGGCTCAGGAGGTCAAGTCTCAGGCGCAGTCCGCCAAGGACGACGTGACGTCGCAGGCCCAGGACTCCAAGCAGAACGTCCAGGGTCAGTCGTCCAGCACCACCTACTGAGGCCGCACCGCAAGGTCGACCTGGCAGCATGCGGGTCGTGGACCCCGTGCTCAGTCGCATCGAGCCCAACGGACGAGCTCGCGGCCTGGTGTTGATACTGCACGGCGGGCAGGAGTCCAGCACTGAGCCCGTGCTGCGCCGGCACGGCTCGTGGAGCCGGATGGCGCTGCTGCAGTACACCCTGGCTGTCAGGCTGCGCGGGCGTGGTGTCGCGGTCTGGTTGCTTCGCAACCGGGTGCGCGGCTGGAACGAACGGCCAGACCGCGACCCCGCGCCCGTCCACGACGCGTGCTTCGCGTTGGCGGTGGTACGGGCGACACGACCGGGCCTCCCGGTGGTGCTGGTCGGACACTCGATGGGTGGCCGTACGGCGTGCGTCGTAGCGGCGGACCACGCGGTAGTAGGTGTCTGCGCGTTGGCACCGTGGTTACCGCCGGGCAGCCCAGTCGGTCCGCTTGCGGGCAAGGTCTTGGTCGTTGCGCACGGCAGCGCCGACCAACACACGTCGCCGGAGGCGAGCCGAGCCTTCGTGACCCGCTGTCGCTCCGCGGGGACGCTGGCGACGTACATCGAGGTCTCCGGTGGCGGGCACGCCCTGCTGCGCAGGCTCCGTTCGTGGAACCGGGTGGTCGCAGAAACCTGCACCACCCTGCTGCGTCTCGATGAGGCGGGACGGTGAGCACCCGGAGGGTGGGGGTGGAGGAGGAGCTGCTGCTGGTCGACCCCGGCAGCGGTGCGCTCAAAGCCGTGTCTGACCGGGCGCTGCGGGGAGCCCCCGATGCCGACGACGTTGCGGTGGAGCAGGAGCTGTTCCTCCAGCAGATCGAGACCGGGACTACGGCACGCGACACCCTGAGCGATCTGGAGGACGACCTACGCGCGGGCCGCCGGGCAGCCGGAGAGGCGGCTGCGACAGCCGGTGCGGCGGTTGTCGCCGTCGCTGCTCCGGTCCTGGCGTCGCAGCGCCCTGACGTCACGCCCAAGGATCGCTATCACGCGATGATGGACCGCTTCGGTGCGGTGGCCCGGGCGCAGATCGTGTGCGGGATGCACGTTCATGTCGATGTGGCGGACGACGACGAGGCGATCGGCGCCTTCGACCGGATGCGCCCGTGGCTGCCGATGCTGCTGGCGCTCAGCGCCAACTCGCCGTTCTGGCAGGGCGAGGACACCGGGTACGCGAGCTGGCGCTCCCAGGTGTGGCAGCGATGGCCGACCGCAGGGCCTACCGAGCCGTTCGGTGACGCCGAAGGTTACCGGCGTGTGGCGCAGGAGCTCGAGGCCACTGGGGCCGCTATGGACACCGGGATGCTGTACTTCGACGCGCGCCCGTCGAGGCGGTATCCGACGCTCGAGCTTCGCTCGGCGGACGTCTGCACCGAGGTGGACGACACGGTGCTGATCGCCGCCTTGAGTCGGGGCCTGGTGACAACCGCGGCGCAGGCCTGGTCCCGCGGTGATCCTGTTCCTGCCGTCAGGACCGACCTGCTGCGGGCTGCGACATGGCGGGCGTCGCGCTACGGCATCGCCGACATGCTGGTGCATCCGGTGTCGGGGGAGCTGGCTCCGGCTCGGCTCGTCGTCGAGGGCCTGCTCGGTCATGTCTGGCCGGCCCTCACTGCTGCCGGGGACGCAACCCGGGTGACCGAGCTGGTCGAGAGGCTGTTCGCGCGGGGGTCCGGCGCCGCGCGGCAGCGGGCCGTGAGGGAGGCACACTCCGGAGATCTGGGTGCCGTCGTGGCCGACCTGCGCCGGCGCACCGAGGCGAGCTGGCGCGACCGGTGAGCCCCGGTTTCGTCGGGGTGACGATGGCCGTCGCGGGCGTCGTGGCCGCCTGGGCCCTGGTGTCGTGTGTACGCGGGCGGCGTTTCGACGACCCGCTGTTCTACGCAGTGGCGCTTCTCGAGCTCGTCCTGGTGGCTCAGCTCGTCGCCGGCATCGTGGCGCTGACCCGTACCAGCCGAGGCGTCGACGGTGCCACGTTCGTGTCGTACCTGATCACAGCGGTGCTGATGCCACCGGTGGCGGTGCTGTGGGCGGCGTCGGACCGCAGCCGGTGGGGGACCGGCGTGGTCGTGATCCTGGGTCTGGTAGAGATCGTGCTGACGGTGAGGCTGTCCGAGATCTGGACCGTGCCGCATGGCTGAACCGCGCCGGACCTCCGAGGGGCCCGGAAGGATCCTGGTGGCGGTCTATGCGGTCTTTGCGCTGGCCGCGACGGCCCGCTCGGCGGTGCAGCTCGCCACCCGCTTCGGGCAGGCGCCGCTGCCGTACCTGTTGTCCGCGGTGGCCGGCGCGATCTACATCGTCGCGACCGTGGCGCTGAGCCGGGGGAGTGGTGGCGCCCGGCGGGTGGCCTGGGCAGCCTGTTGGATCGAGCTGCTCGGTGTCCTCAGCGTGGGCACGGCCTCCGCCCTGGCACCCGGCGCCTTCTCCGACGACACCGTCTGGTCCTTCTTCGGGCAGGGGTACGGCTACGTCCCGGTGGTGCTCCCGGTGCTCGGCCTCGGTTGGCTATGGCGGACGAGCGCCGGTCGCCGACCGATCGGGTCGGCGTGTTCGTAGGACACGCCGAGGGCCTCAGAAAAAGTTTGGGAAGTTGTGTTCAACCCCTTGCACAGCAAGGTGATGGGCAGATAGACATTCCCTCACGAGCTCCTTCGGGGGTTCGGGATCGGACGGAAATCAGGGCTCATTGCCGAGCGGGGAGACCCGCTCTGGGCCGGTCGGTGATGTGGCCGGTGAGTCCAGGTGGAGGTCCGGTCGACGAGCGCATCACAGTTCGTCAAACGAGGCCCCGCAAACTCATACTTTGCGGGGCCTCACCCTTTGTGTACGGTGTCTCGGCCAACGGCGCCGCAACGGCACGACACCGGGTGATGAACGGGGCCGGACCGCCCAGGCGCACGGAACGACAAGGCCCCGCGAACTCATACTTCGCGGGGCCACACCAATTACAACCGGCGCTGCGGTTACAACGAGGCCGACACGCCGGGTGTCTCACGGGGCAACCTGACGTGGCGACCGGGCAGTCGGTGATACGACATCCAGGTCACGAGGCGACGGCAGGGTCGGGACGTTTGGCCCGGCCCGTGGCCCCGCAGGCCGAGTGGTGTCGTTCCGTCGGGTCGACCACCGTCAGATCGCGAGTGGCGCAGTGTCGTCACCCGAGGCGCCGTTGAGTGACGTTTGCGCCAACTCGGGACGTGGGGCCAGCAGGTGTGCGCCACTCGGGGATGGCCCCCGGGAGGGGACTAACTTGACATAATGTCGCTTATCGGCACACGAGTCGGCACCTGTCATACGCATGGGAGCGAGCCCGCCACCTGCCCGCCAGCCTGGCGCTCCTGGTGCTCGGAGATGATGTCGGGATGGGTGAGCAGACCGCCGCATCAGCACTCGGCCCTGAGGCGGCCTCGATGCCCGCTGCGTCGA